>CAXRKA010000083.1:0-42611 GCA_964231155.1 Alphaproteobacteria bacterium
TCATTTTGATAACACCATAAGAAATAGCCTCACGAATATCTGCTTGAGATGACCCAGAGCCACCATGGAAGACGAAACTGAGTGGTTGGTCATCCTCTAATCCCAATTGCTCTTTGAGATACTCTTGTGAATTTTTAAGAATGATGGGTCGCAATTCCACATTGCCCGGCTTGTAAACACCATGAACATTCCCAAAAGCCGCAGCCACCATAAATTCATCACCCACCTCTTTGAGTGCTTTATAAGCTTCTGTGACCTCTTCTGGCTGTGTATAGAGGCGTGCTGAATCAACATCTGTGTTATCAACACCGTCTTCTTCTCCACCTGTTACACCCAATTCAATCTCGATCATCATATCAATAGCATGCATGCGTTTAAAATAATCCACAGAAATAGCGATGTTCTCATCAAGCTCTTCTTCTGATAGATCAAGCATATGAGATGTATAGAGCGGTCGTCCTGTCTGCTCATAAAACTCTTCGCCTGCATCCAATACACCATCAATCCATGGCAAGATATTTTTTGCACAATGGTCTGTATGTAAGATCACGGGAACGCCGTATTCTTTGGCCATTGAATGCACATGATGTGCCGCAGAAACCGATCCCTTAATCGATGCATTCAGATCAGAGTTATCTAAACCTTTGCCAGCATAAAACTCTGCACCCCCTTTAGAGAGCTGAATTATCACTGGGCTATTGAGCTTGGCGGCTGTTTCAAGAACAGCATTGATCGTTGAAGACGATGTGACATTGACCGCCGGAAGGGCGGCGTTTTTTGTCTTACATTCCTCTAATAAATCCCACGCTTCTGCTGCATTAAGCACCCCAGAATGAGCCATGATCCGCACCTCTATCTCCCATTTGAATATAGTTTCAGAATAGGATTTTCATATGCAAGATACAAGTCTGGCTTTTAGAAAGATAAAACTATTGTCCTGTGTTTAAAAGGTAAACAAGCAGCATTGGAATCCAGTATTTTGACAAAACTATCATTGAAATTCTGGTCAAACTCCTCAATATTACGAATGTTTTTTCCACCGTAGATAAAATCATTGTCTACATGAACAACGACAAGTGTAATTGGATCACCATTACCATTGGGCCCAAACAATCTAAGGCCATTGGACTCAAAAGAATCCTGCACTTCAATCCAACCAGATTGAGCGGACATAATATCACCTTGACCACTTAACCCATCAAATCGCGTTCTTGCGTTTGCATCTGCTTGAGTTTCAAAGACGTGGCCATACTTCATAGTCATGTTCACAACATAGTTGCGCCCGTCAGAGCAGGCACCAGGCGCGGTTGCTATAAAATTTAATATTGGGGTGGATGTATCAATGCCCAAAAATGAAATTGTATTGGCCTCAAGATCAATGCGTTTCTCAATATCCAATTCATTGGGTTCACAACCCATAAATACCATCGCAGGGATGGCAACGGACCAAAATAATCTATTTAACATTTTTAAAGACATTATGATTACTATTATTTTAGTTATTCAACAGAAACTAAAACTACCATATTACATAAGAATTTTCAACTTCATTAAAGTTTTTGAGAGATTTCTAGGATATAATCCCCCTCTAGAAAAGAAAATATATGAGCAAAGAAGAAAATACTCAGGATCTTGGTGATGCTTTCAAAGGGCAGCTCACCCAAGATCAGCTGGATGAAAAGATTAAACTGCACAAGCTATTTTTGCTTGGTAAGCGTGGTGGGCAACGCCTTGCCATACAATTTATGAATTTATCCGGATTGGATTTTTCTGGAAAAGATCTGTCACAATCGACCTTGGCTGGATCCGCGCTTATTGGATCCAATCTATCCAATACTTTGCTTGAACAGACCAATTTATTCGGTTGTGATCTGCGCTATGCCAATATGGAGGGCGCTATATTTACAAAAGCCGATTTACGTGGTGTTTGTGCACGTGGTGCACGCCTCAATGGTGCCAAAATGGAAAATGCTGATTTACGTGCAGGGCAAGTCTTAACCTATGGTGATACGGGTGATCTCACGTCACTTTATGTAGAAATTGAAGCACCAAGTGCAGATGGTGTAACAGATTTCTCTAAAACCAAGATGCGCAAAGCAAAATTAACGGGCGCAGAAGCCCCAAATGCTGATTTCAGTGATTCTGAAATGACGGATGTTCGCCTTAAAGGCGCCAATCTTAAGAAAGCGACATTTAACAATGCCAATCTTGAAAATGCTGACTTTGCAGGCGCTGAATTATCGGGCGCACGACTTGATAACGCTATTCTTTATGGCGTGAATATTACGTCGAGTGAATTTGATAGCGTGCACCTTGGTAGCGCTATTACTGATGAACATAAAGGGAGAAATCTTGAAGAGCTCACAGATTCTCTTGAAGATCTCATATCCAACCATATTCAGTGGGTGAGTTCTACAGGACAAGGGGGTAAGCGTCTTGACTTAAGTGGCTATGATGTTCGTCAGCTCAAGCAGCTTAAAGCCGCTAAGCTTACAGCTGTTACTGCCGAGAACGCCAACTTCTACGGTATGGATTTGATAGAGATTGAATTACAAAGCTCGAAGCTCAATAACTCAGATTTCCGTTACTGTGAACTGACTGATGCTGACTTCCGTGGTTCTAGCCTGATTGGCTCCAAATTCTCTCGAGCGAACCTTAAAGGTGCAGACTTTAGTCCACTGATTTTGGAAAAGGATGACAAGAAAATTCCTGTTAATCTGGCAGGGGCTAATTTCCGTTACTGTGATCTATCCGATGTCAATTTCTCAAATGCCAATCTCATTGGTGCTGATTTCTCAAATGCAAAAGTATTGAACACCAATTTTAAAGGTGCTGATCTATCCAACACAATCTTTGCTGGCACAGTTAAAGAGGAATAATTCTTCTGACATATTGCACGACAGTGAAAATCGCTTAGTATCATAAGCATGATTCAGCTCGCTTTTATTTTTATTGGTGGTGGTTGTGGTGCCTCCCTTCGCTATGGCTTCCATTTAATGTTTGGAGCACACGCCTCTTATTGGACAACTCTCTTATCCAATGGTTTAGGGTGTTTTTTAATGGGATTGGCGTTTGTTCTATTGCCACAATATCTTTCCAATGATCCTCAACTACAGCGCGCCATAACTATAGGTTTTCTTGGTGCTCTCACAACGTTTTCAGCCTTCTCTTATGATGCCTATCAACTCTGGATCAATGGAGACACTTTAAGTTCTGCCGCCTATATTATAGGCTCTGTTGTCGTTGCCTTAGGCACATTTATTCTGGGAGTGAGCCTATCAACTCATATGGTGCAATAATGCCGGCGATTTATCTCACCATTCCACAACGTGATGATGGCCAGCGCCTTGATCGCTGGATCCGGCAGAAATATCCATCCATGCCCTTTTCACAAATACAAAAATCCTGTCGTACAGGTGAAATACGCCTTGATCGAGGACGCGTGAAGGGCCAAGAACGTCTAAAAGCGGGTCAAGAACTTCGATTGCCACCTCAGTTTCAAGGCAAAGAGGCTTCTGTAGATATCCCCGTGCTGACATCAGCAGAAAAAGACTTTATACGCTCTACAGAAATCAGCCGTGATGAAAATATCATCGTGATCAACAAACCATCTGGTCTCGCGACACAGGGAGGCCACAAGATTACACAGCATGTTGACCATCTCGCTAGGGGCCTGGTTGATCTTGAAACAGAAGAACCGCCCCGCCTTGTACATCGTCTTGATAAAGACACAAGTGGTGTTCTTGTTCTTGCGCGAGATAGAGACACAGCCACACAAATGATGAAGGCCTTTCAACGCCGTGACGTTGAAAAAATATATCTAGCAATTGTGGTTGGGTCTCCCAAAGCCAAGAGTGGTGTCATTGATGCGCCATTAAAGAAACAAAAAACAGACGATGGAGATCGTGTTCTTGTTGATCCAACTGGCGATGAAGCGATCAGCCACTATCAAGTGCTGGACAAAACACCGAACCAATCACACACACTTGTTGCGCTCTTTCCCAAAACAGGCCGTCAGCATCAGCTGCGTGCCCATTGCCATCACCTTGGCACACCGATTTATGGTGATGAAAAATATAATGCTGTTCACGATGCCGAACGCTTATTTCTTCATGCTTATCAAATTACTGTGCCCTTGGCTGAGCGCAGCTTTAAAGCTGAACTGCCAGAAAGCTTTTTAACAGCGCTTGAAAGATTGGGGCTAGAATTTGACCCCAACTTAGTAAATACGTAAGGTCACTTGGCGACCCGCTGAGGGCGAATAATACTCATAAATAAAACCCTCTTCTTTGGGTTTGAGCGCTGAGCCCTCACCGATACGATCATCCACTTCTTGACGATAGGTCAAATAATCGCGCATTTGGAAGATATTGACGGATTTAAGACTTTCCGCAATTTCTTCTTCTGCCCCTGGTGCCATTTCACCAACATTGATAATATTTTGTCGGAACGACTCGATAAGAGACATTCTAAAGTGAGAAAAAATGCGCTGGTGCTCTCTTATCTCACGGCCGATATTTTGGAATGTATTATAATCTTCAAGATAAATCTCTCGCCATTGTTCAATAAGGTCTTCAACCACGAGGGGGACATACTCCACACGATACTTCTCTTCATACTGAAAAACAGTTACCACATTTTCTTGGAAGGGTACAACCACATTCCGAGGAATACGTGATGTGAGTGTTTGTTCAAAATCAATATCGGCTATTTTGTCTTCTTTGAAAGCCTCAATCGCCGCAATCACTGATGCACGTGTTTGATCTTTGAGGAAGGCTTCATACATACGTAAAGCAAGATCGGCAGAACCACAGAAAAAATGACCATCGTTCAAATTAAACCGCATCGTCAAATGACGGAGATGTTTTTGTGCCGATTCCATAAAGAGTATGTTTGCCATAATATGATGCTATCGTATTTCTCTAAGTACAACAAACGATATTTTCCCCCTGTTCTTTTATCGAAGATTTCGTCACAATGAGACTATGTCGTTTTTAAAAGCCACTATGACTGTTGGAAGTTTTACCCATATGAGCCGTATTCTTGGGTTTACACGGGATATTTTAACTGCGGCACTTCTAGGTGCTGGACCCATTGCCGATGCCTTTTTTGTGGCCCTGAAGCTGCCTAACTTTTTTCGCCGTATTTCTGCTGAAGGGGCTTTTGGCGTCTCGTTTATTCCCTTGTTTTCAAAAACCCTAAAATCAGAAGGCAAAAAAGAAGCTGAGCATTTTGCCAATCTCTCCATGGGCTTTATGCTCGCTGTTCTTATTCCCTTCGTTATTCTGGCCCTTATTTTTATGCCTGAGATTATCCGCTTGATTGCCCCTGGTTTTGAGCCAGGTGGCGTAGATGGCCGTTTTGATATGGCTGTAGAGATGACACGCATTACATTTGCCTATATTTTATGCATGTCACTTGTGGCCCTTTTTGGTGGGGTGCTGAATAGCTTTGATCGCTTTGCACCCTTTGCTGCCGCCCCTATCATCTTCAATCTTTGTTTGATAACTGCGCTTCTTGTGGGAGGTGAATATACGCCCACTGTTGGCCATGCCATGTCTTGGGGTGTCACGATTGCAGGTGTTCTACAATTTCTGATCATTGGTTACTATGCGCGGAAAACTGGTATTGCTTTACGTCCATTGTGGCCACGCCTGACGGCAAAAATCAAAAAGCTTTTTTCACTGATGGGGCCTGGGATTATTGGTGCTGGCGTGGTCCAAATCAACCTTCTGGTCGATGTTATTCTGGCCTCATTTTTGCCTGCAGGTGCAGTGTCTTACCTTTATTACGGTGATCGTTTAGCACAATTGCCACTTGGGATTATTGGAATTGCCATAGGTACGGCTCTTCTCCCCAAACTCTCCAAAGCTCTAGAGAACAAAAAATCAAAATCTCAAAATGAGACGAAGAGTCTCATTAACCTCGCCTTTGTTTGGGGCGGGTTACTGGCTTTGCCCGCCTGTTTTGCGCTTATTGCTGTTCCTGATTTATTATCCACTGCACTTTTCCAGCGTGGGTCATTTGATGAGGTCGCTGCACTCGCAACAGCTGGTACTATTCGCGCTTATGCTTTGGGCTTACCGGCTTATATTGCAATCAAAATTCTATCAACACAATTTTATGCCCGTGAAGACACGGCGACACCCGTTAAAATTGCCATCATCTCTGCCACAACAAATATTATTCTCTCGATTATTCTTATCCAATATATGGCCCATGTTGGTATTGCTCTTGCCACATCTATCGCAGCCACACTCCAGGCTCTCATTCTCTACACACTTTCTCGTAAAAGAGGGCATGCGGATATAACGAGAACCACAACTGTATTACTCTTCCGTGTGATTATTGTTTCCTTGGTGATGGCTGCTGTGATCTTCACGCTCAAGATCTGGGGTTATCCTTACTGGGTTAATGGGGGATGGTCATCTGTTATCACAATGCTCGCGATTGTCACCATTGGAAAAATAACCTATTCAAGCCTTATTATTATAACAAAAACCATGACAATTTCTGATTGTCGTTCTATGCTCAAGACAACAATGAAAACATAGGATCATTCTTCGTGGGACGCATTCTTTCCGGTATTCAACCCAGCAATATTCTCACCCTCGGTAATTACATTGGTGCCATCAAAAATTGGCTGACCATGCAAGATCAGCATGACTGTTATTTTTGTATTGTTGATTTGCACGCTGTGACCGTCGATAAAGACCCACAAGAATTAAAAGAAAGCATTTACAGGGCCACAGCTGGCTATGTGGCTTGTGGCATCGATCCAGAGAAAAGTGCCATATTTCTACAATCCTCTGTCTCTGCACATTCAGAAATGGGCTGGCTTTTGCAATGCCATACACCGCTTGGCTGGCTCAACCGCATGACACAGTTCAAGGATAAGGCTGGGAAGAACAAAGAAAAATCCTATGCTGGACTTTATACTTATCCCGTTCTTATGGCCGGTGATATCTTGCTCTATAACGCCACCCATGTTCCGGTTGGCGAAGATCAAAAGCAACATGTCGAACTGACACGTGATATCGCGCAGTCCTTTAATCAGAAATACAATAAAGAGGTTCTGACATTACCAGAACCCATCATTCCCAAGACGGGCGCACGCATTATGTCACTGCGTGATGGCACATCAAAGATGAGCAAATCGGATCCGTCTCACTATTCCCGGATCAGCTTATTGGATGACGCCGATGCTATTGCACAAAAAATTCGCAAGGCCAAAACTGACCCAAACCCATTACCAGATAATAAGGATGGTTTTGAAGGCCGCCCAGAAGCTCTCAACCTTATGACGATTTATGGTGTTATGTCTGAGCAAAGTCTTGAGGCTGTTATTGGTGAGTTTGCTGGACAATCTTTCTCAGATTTTAAGCCTGCACTGGCCGATCTTTTGATTGAAAAGCTGGCACCGATTTCTAGCCGTATGCACGAACTTCTGGATGATAAAGCAGAGCTAGAGAATATCTTGAAAAAGGGGCGTGAAAAGGCCTCAATTGTTGCCGATCAAACGGTTAAAGATGTAAAAGATGCTATGGGGTTTGTTGATCTATCATGACCTTAAACGCAGAGACCATCCATCAAAGAGTTATGAATTTTATGCAAGAGGCTGGTCAATATGCCCTCTCCAAATACCGCCAAGATCTTGATGGTCATCAAAAATACAACAATTCTCTTGTTACCGAAGTTGACCTTTATATCTCAAATCTTTTTTCCAAAACATTTTCCGATATCATTCATGACTCCGATCATTTGGTGGTTGATGAAGAGACAGCAGAAGATATAGATATTGAAAGTCTTGAGCCCCTCCACGAATACGAAACTTTATGGTCGCTTGATCCCATTGATGGAACCGTGCCGTTTGCACGCAGTATGGCCATGTGGGGCATCTCTCTTGGCATTGCAAAACGTGGGAAGCCATGGATAGGTGCTGTTTATCTTCCCGCTTTAGGAGAGCTCTATACCCACAACGGCGTAACACCTCAATTTATCACTGACCCCTTTACTGATATAGCCAAAACAATTGAACTATCTTTTCAAAAGGATCGCCCCAAAGGCGCAATGCCATTATTTTTTGCACCAGCGCATTATATTAACAGTAAAAAAAAATAATGGCCAATTCCGTATCATAAACTTCTACGCAGGCTCTGTTCAGCGCTCGATGATGGCACGCAATTGTGCCACAGGCTCCCTTAAAGGTGATAATCTCTGGGACTTGGCAGGCGCTTTTCCTATTTATTATGCTTTGGGCCTACGTGAAATAAACATGAAAACCAAAGAACCGATTGAGATGATTTCACAAGATCTTTTTAATAAGCACTGGCAATTAAAAGAGCCACATATTTTGTGCCACCCTGATGACTTTGACGACCTTATGAGTATCATTGATAAAACTGTTTTGGCTGATATTGTTCAATAAAAGCGGTTGTGATCCCATATCATCCACCTATATAATATGCTTATGAAATATATTTTTATACTTATCACCGCGTTAATTTTTTCCTCTGGCTTTTCTTTATCTGCAGATGCACGTAACTTTGTTTGGTCGGATCCCGACCTCGGTTATTCCTTGATGTTCTCAGAAAGTTGGACCATGAACTTGGCCACAGGCACCGGTGATGATGTGGAACGTGCAAAATTTATTTTGCCTGGTCGCGGCGATCCATTTTGCCGTATTGCTGCTAAACGTGATAAACGCTTTATGATCCATACCGTTGAAGCTTATCGTCATATTTTATTTGATGAAATTCGTTGGGATTACTGGGACCACGTCACAGCGGACATGAATGATCGTTTCTTTTATTTTGCCAATGACGGTGGATTATCTCAAGGCAGTGCACGTTATACACTTTTGGATTACTCTCCGGTTTCTGAAGAAGAGCGGACAGAATCCAAAGAGCCTGTGATTTTACGTCGTGCCATGATCTATGCATCGATCTATGGTGATCTACATATGGTTATTCATTGCGATGCTCCTCAGGCGAGCTTTAATAAACATCTTCCTGCTTTTAATCAGTTGCTCTCTATGGTGCATTTTGTCCCACAATACACTGTACAAAAAACAGGCTGGTATCGTAATTTTCTGAATGATGGAGATACAAGTGTTCATCGTTATAAGCCCGGATCATTTGATAGCCTCACACGCCAAGAACCAGAAAAAATAGAATATGAGCGCAAGTATCGCTCACATCCTTAAACTGCATTACGGTTATCTACCATGTTTATTCAAACTGAAAAAACACCCAACCCGAACTCGATCAAATTTCTACCCGGTCAGGATGTAATGCCACCAGAACTGGGCACGGCTGATTTTCGTTCCATTGAAGAGGCCACTTTGTCTCCGCTGGCAGAGCGTTTATTTGGTATTCACGGCGTTGAAGGTGTGTTCTTAGGCCGTAACTTTATTTCGATCACCAAAGAAGAGGGCCGTGACTGGATTGCACTGAAACCTCTTATCCTTGGCCTGATTATGGATCATTTGACAACGGGGCAAACAATCATAGAAACCACCCAAGCATCAAATACCAAAAACCAAAGACCTGTTGTTGATTGGTCAGACATTGATGATGAGGTGACAAAACAGATCGTTGAATTGATCGAGACACGTGTACGCCCCGCAGTGGCTCGCGATGGTGGAGATATTCGTTTTTCTCGTTTTGAGCACGGCATCGTTTATTTAGAACTGCAAGGCGCCTGTGCAGGCTGTCCAAGCTCAACGATCACTCTGAAATCAGGCATTGAAAATATGCTCAAACATTATGTACCCGAGGTTTCAGAAGTCCGCGCCGTAGGGTAAATCTTACTGTTCTAATTCTTCTGCTAAAATATCTTTACGAGACAGTTTACCAATCATTGTTTTTGGTAAGGGCTCATCTCGAAATTCGATATGCTTTGGCATTTCAATCGGAGAAAGATAATCCTTCAAAAATGTTTTTAGCTCACTGGCTTTCAGGCTTTGTCCATCTTTAAGTTTCACCCAAATTTTAACGGTTTCACCACGATACTCATCGGGCAGACCAGCACAAATTACCTCTTCAACGGCAGCATGCTTATAAACTGCCTCTTCAACATGACGTGGATAAACATTATAACCACCACATAAGATCATGTCTTTTAAGCGATCAACGATGAAAATATAACCCTCTTCATCAATATAGCCCACATCCCCTGTACGAAGGCGTCCATCAATGATTGTATCGTTGGTAGCCTCTTCATTTTGCCAATAGCCCTTCATCACCTGAGGGCCGATAATACAAATCTCGCCCGTTTCGCCGTAAGGCAATGGCTTGGAATGATCCGCGTCTTCATCATCTGGCAATGGCCAAATTTCAAAAATCGTTTGTGGTAATGGCAACCCTATAGAGCCTTCTTTGTTTTGGCCACGCAACGGATTACACGCCGCCACAGGTGAACTCTCTGTCAAACCATACCCTTCAACCAAATGTCCGCCTGTACGTTGTTCAAACTTACGCTTCACCTCAACTGGCAGGGGCGCGCCCCCAGAAATACAAAAACGAATAGAGGAGATATCATATTGATCAATCTTCTTATGCTGATTGATTGCTGTGTAAATTGTGGGTACGGCAGGAAAAACCGTGACTTTTTTCTTGGTGATGAGTTTTAAAGCATCATTCAAGTCAAATCGTGGCATGGCAATAATCTTTAAACCCAATTTCACGGACAAGTTCATCAAAACAGTCATCGCAAACACATGGAAAAAAGGAATAGCGGCAAGCGTGATCTCTTTACCCACTTCCGCATTATGAAACCACATGCGCGATTGAATAGTGTTCACATAGAGGTTTTCATGTGTGAGCATAGCCGCCTTGGGCACACCCGTTGTACCCCCTGTATATTGGAGTAAAGCAACATCATCTTTAATATTCACTTCAACGGGTAATAGTGGCTCACTCCCCAAGATATCATCAAAAAGCACAATGCTTTCATGAGAGAGATCCGCTATCTCTTTCCGTTTGAGCAATGGAAAGAGAATGTTCTTGGGGAATGGCAAGAACTGCTGCATGGGGCAAACAATGATTGTGTTTAGAGTCGTTGATGAGACATGCTCGACCAACTTTGGCAAAAGCGCCTCTAGATCAAGTGTGACCATGGCCGTTAGCCCTGAGTCTTGAATAAGATGTTCTATTTCATGCTTGGAATAGAGGGGATTGGCATTCACAACAATGCCGCCCATCCGCAAAATACCATAGTAGAAAATAATATATTGTGGACAATTCGGAAGAAATAACCCGATACGATCGCCCTTTTTAAACCCACGATCTTGTAGGCCTCTGGCAACACGTTTGCTTAAATCATTGATTTGAGCATAAGTCGTAGTATGCCCCAGAAAATCAACCGCAACATGATGGGGAAACTTCTCGGCTGTCTCATCCAGAAGTGAGGCCATATGCTGGGGCTCAATCTCTGCATTCCAATCAATTTCCTGAGGATAGTGTTTTAGCCAAGGGAAATCTTTTGTGTCTTGAGGCATAAGGGTCTCCAAAATCGGGGTACATTTTACGTTTATTCAATTATAAAAGGGCTTTATTTCTAAAACATTATCCTTTTTTGACTCTTTTGCTTGGGTCTGATTTTTGGCGCATTTCATAGAGTCTTGAAATCGTGCGCTGAAATTCATACTGCAAACGCTTGCCTTGATAAAGATCTTCTGGCTGACAATCCGCACGGACAAACAGTGCCACATCTGCATCATAGAGAACATCAATCAACGTCATAAAACGTTTGGCCTTTTCATTGCTACTCTTAGAAAAAGGTTTCAAGTCATCGAGAAACACCGCCTTACAGTGCTCGACCAATTTTATAAACTCACGTGGACCCAGATCCCTTGAGAGCAAATCATCGGCCTGTGTTATCAGCATATTATTGGCCATTAGAAATGGCTCAGATCGCTCACCCAAAATCTCAATCTCTGTTTCCTTTGGTGGTTTATCTTTGGTGAGAATAGAAATAATACGATTGAACTGATCATGGCTCTCTTTGTTTAGGGGTAAAAGCCAGCGTGGTGCATTGTCTTTAAAGGTCTGACGATAATCTGGCCCACTCAGAAAAGACAGCTGTTTAAAGTGATCTTCTATAAGGTCAATAAAGGGCAAAAATCGTTCACGCTGAAGTCCATCTTCATAAAGGTTTTCTGGTGGCCAATTTGTCGTCACGATAATGAATACCCCCGCTTTGATAAAGCCTGTTATGAGGGGGTGTAAAATCATGGCATCAGCAACATCTGTGACATGAAACTCGTCAAAACACAAAATGTCAAAGTCTTTGGCCATTTCAGCTGCCAGCTGTTCAACACGTGTATCGTTCTCACTGTCTTTCGTATCCGTACGCGCTGCATGCAAAGCATCGTGCACTTCAATCATAAAATTGTGAAAATGAACACGCTTCTTAGGCACGCCCTTAAGCTGGTTAAAGAACCAATCCATCAGAACCGTTTTTCCACGGCCAGACGGGCCATAGAGGTAAAGGCCGTATGTTTCATCACTGTCTTGAATGGTCAATAAACGTGATAAAAAACCTTTGCTTTTCTTCTGAAAACTTTGCTGATCGAGGCAATGATCCAAAACAGCTTTAGCACGTTTTTGATCATCATCCAGCTCTAAATCATCGATAGAAGATACTATTTCACTCATATCTCTATTTTTGACACGTATGTTTTAACAAAATCAACCAAAACACCCAAAAACAAAATACATTTACTTAACTTTGACATTTACTTTCAACTTTATCTGCATAAGTTTTTCAACTAATCAAATACGCAACTTGTCTCGTTAAAGAGAGAATAAAATGCATACTTAACTAAAGGGATAAATTGGTTATCAGAATCAGAGCCATGGAAACCAAACATAACCCAACTATTGTAATGTATTTTTTTGCCGGTAAACATAAAGAACTGCTTGTCAAAATGATTGGGAAATATATACCCAAATTCCCCAGAGATGGTCTCTTTTGTCTTAATATTCTCTGCTTTTACAAGGTATGCCGTTTCAGCATAGTTTATATTGACCCCAACCTCTAAAGGTGGTGAGTCAAACTCTATTACACCTTGAAATAAAACATCTTCCGTATTCGCCGTTGGTGATAATGTGACAATGAAGTTATCAGACGTTGCATTCATAAAAACAACCTTGCCCCTTTCACAACCTCGATACATTGCAGAAAGCAAAAATAGACTTATGCTAAAAAGTAGAATCAGAAAAATTATTTTGCATTTTTTTATCATAATGCCTTAATTCTTATCTTTTTTCTTGACCTCGGGGGGCCTAATAATAAGCAGACCCTTATCAAGTGCGTCACGCGCTATATCTTCAGGGCTTTTATCTTTGTTTTGAGGATCAAGAGCCAATTCTCTAGCAATCTTATTATTTTCTAGGTCCATTAGCAAGGATCCTTGTGTTTGGTCTGGTCTAGAGCGCTCATAAGCATCAGTAAATTCTTTTGCTTTTTCAGCACCAACATCTCTAGTAATTTTGATATTCTATATGGCATGCCTATAGGCATCTGCTTTATTATCACTCTCATAATATCCCAGATCACGGAGACCTTGTTTGACACCGCGCACATCAGAGCCTTTGTTCATCTGTCGATTGCCCACGCTCTGATCTAAAAAGAATCCTAGTCTTGAATCCATCTTTCTTCTCCTCACCTTTTCTCCAAATACAAAAAGCCCCCTTAACGGGGGCTCTGATTTTGATGTTTATTGTTTTATTCTCTCAACTTTAAGGCTCTCACATTTTCACATTCTGTCAAGGGGGTAAATATAAGAAAATTCTGGTTTACAAAATAAACTTGGAAAGGTCTTTATCTTTAGCAAGATCACCAACGCGCTCTTCAACCAGCTGTGCTGTGATTTTGAGTGTTTCACCGCCACGCTCAGAAGCCTCAAAACTAATCTCTTCAAGAAGTTTCTCAAGCACAGTTTGGAGGCGACGTGCGCCAATGTTCTCAACAGATGCATTAATTTCGACTGTCAGCTTGGCTATGGCATCAATCGCCTCTTCTTCAAATTCCAAAGTGACATCTTCGGTATTTAAAAGCGCTATATATTGCTTAATCAAGCTGGCCTCTGTTTCCGTCAATATCTTGCGGAAATCATCTTCTGTAAGGGGATTGAGCTCAACACGGTTTGGCAAGCGCCCTTGTAATTCTGGAAGAAGATCGCTCGGCTTAGCCACATGAAAAGCGCCAGAAGCAACAAACAAGATATGATCTGTTTTCACTGGGCCATGTTTTGTCATGACAGTTGTGCCCTCAAGCAATGGCAAGAGATCACGCTGGACACCTTCACGAGAAACATTGCCGCCTTTGTAATCACTGCGTGTTGTGATCTTGTCAAATTCATCAATAAAGACGATGGCATTTTGCTCAACAGCATCAATCGCATCACTCATGACTTTATCTTTGTCTAAAAGCTTATCCGCTTCTTCTTGCTGAACAATCTTAGTGGCCTGCTCAACGGTCATTTTCTTTTTTGTTGTGGATGGCCCACCAATAGCATCTTGAATCATATCGCCGATATTGATCATGCTCATTTGTGCACCAGGCATGCCAGGTACATCAAAGGTATTGCCAGGATTGGCTGATTGCATGACATCAATTTCAATCTCTTTAAAATCAATGTCACCATTACGAAGCTTTTTGCGGAAACTCTCCACGGTTGCTTCACCCGCACCCTCGCCAACAAGGGCTTTCAAGATACGTTCTTCTGTTGCAACCTCAGCTTTCGCCTGAACCGTTTGGCGGTGGCGCTCACGTGTTTGATTGATAGAAATCTCGACCAAATCACGAACAATGGACTCAACATCACGGCCGACATAACCCACCTCAGTGAATTTCGTGGCCTCAACTTTAATAAACGGCGCATGCGCAAGCTTAGCAAGACGGCGGGCAATTTCTGTTTTACCAACACCGGTGGGCCCGATCATGAGAATATTCTTGGGCAGAACCTCTTCGCGAATAGGCCCCTCCAAACGCTGGCGACGCCAGCGATTACGCAACGCAATCGCAACTGCACGTTTGGCTCGTGTTTGGCCAATAATATAGCGATCCAATTCAGAGACAATTTCACGCGGCGTAAAAAATGCCACATTGTTCTTTTTACTCTTCGCGGGATCAACTTTAACGTCAGGTATTTGAGGGGATGTCACCATAATCTATAGCGTTTCTATTGTAATATTATCGTTGGTATATACACAGATCTCAGCGGCAATATTCAAGGCTTTTTCTGCAATTTGTTTTGCATCGAGATCCTGGTCCTGAAGCGCGCGCGCTGCCGCCAGTGCATAGTTTCCACCAGAGCCAATAGCAATAACGCCATCTTCTGGTTCCAAGACATCACCTGTTCCAGATAAAATCAAAGAGGTTTCTTTATCACAGACTGCCATCATGGCTTCAAGACGACGTAAATATTTATCTGTGCGCCAATCCTTGGCCAGTTCAACGCAAGCACGTGTGAGTTGATCCGGATATTGCTCTAATTTTGATTCAAGGCGCTCAAATAATGTAAAAGCATCCGCTGTTGCACCGGCAAAGCCAGCGATCACTTTACCATCAGATAATGTGCGTACTTTACGTGCTTTTGATTTCATGACAGTTTGGCCCATGGACACTTGTCCATCGCCAGCCACAACGACCTGCCCATTTTTTCTCACAGATATGATTGTTGTGCCGTACCATTGTGTTGGGTTGGAATGATCAAACATAGCAAAAGACCTTTTTATTCTTACCCCTAACAATCTATAGAGATCATGCAACAAGTCAATACCCGCAAAACTCAACAAAAACGCACATTCTAAAATCTTTCTTTTCATTCGGAAGGGTTCGTTTTATACTCTTTGCATGAAATTGATCCCCTCAATGAATATATCCAATGGGCGCTCTCAAAGAATTTTGAGCGATGCGGCTGACAATCTTGAAACCAGTACAGCTGACCCGATCACTCAAGCCAAAATTTTTCAAGACAAAGGCTTTAAGGATATTTATATCGTTGATCGCGATGGTCGTCTTGAGGATTACGAGGCCAATTTTAAAACCATCGAACAAATTATCAAAAAGACAAAACTTAATGTTCTTGTTGGTGGCGGTATACGCTCACGCGAACGCATTGACACCTGGTTTGATGCTGGTGTTGAAGCCGTTACACTCGGCAGTATTGCTTTGCGTGATCCCGAACTGGTCAAGGCCGCTGCAAAGAGTTATCCACGCCGTGTTATTCTGGGTATTAGCATGCAAGATAACCGTGTCGTTTCACGCTCACAAAATACAATATCTGATCTTCGCCCGATGGATCTTGCGCTACAATTCGATGGCTCTCAGCTACGCTGTATATTGCTCACCGATGTAAACCGTGATGGCGCACTGATGGGCGCCAACGTTGATATTGCCGCTGATGTTGCTATGGCGATCACGACACCAGTTTATCTTTCTGGTGGTGTCAGCTGTATTGCTGATCTACAAGAGATTAAGTCGCTTGAGAAACTTGGCGTTGAAGGTGTTTTATGTGGGCGTGCTCTCTATGATAAAAAAGTTGAAGCCGATATGGCCCTGTCCATTATGGAAGCAGAGACAGAAAACCGTCCCCACCTCCCAACAGACGGTTTTTAATCATCTTCTAGAGCAAAAACAGCATTAATAGAGGCTCTGATCTCAATTTCACCGACGGCAACGCTCGCTTGATTACCCCCGCCATAAGCAAAATCCGCTGTCATCATTCTGCTTTTGGCCATCGCTGGCATTGCTTCGGCCAAAGGAATATTGACCACAGGAACATTCACGCGATCCACATTGATCTGAATGGGCCCACCCACTTCGGCATCAAGGGCCTTGGCGACTTCTTCTGCTTTTTTCTTAGCGTTCTCAGCAGCTAAGAGGCGCGCCTGACGCTTCAAATCATCCTCTTTTTCTGTCTTAAATTGCATACTGTAAACACTGAGCTGAACATCATTCTTCAAAGTAATATTCAGCATACGAGAGAGTAGCTCTGGAAACTTCTCAATATCACGGTACTTCAGAGTTAAGCCACGACTGGTGTTATAATAATCAACGACAGATCCTTGACAAAACTGAGGATCAATACCGATCTGCTGTAAACGCTTTTCATTGTGGCAAGATACATAAACAGGATGAACGCGGATCATGCTTGTCTGTATATCCTTTTCAGCAACAGAAAAACCTTGTTTCAAAACAGATATAATTTGTCCCATAGCATCCCCAGAATAATTCACAGCTTTGCCTGCCTCACGATGACGCCCTGTCACATTCATACGTATAACAGCATAATCAGGCTCTACTGAGATTATGCCATCTGCAGAAACTTGGATATTGGGTTGGGTCGCCAGTTGAGCCTCCGCATTCAGTGGTGAGCACATAAACAAGAAAAATGTAAGAAACAAAACTGAGCGCATATATGGGAAGTTCATTGACAATTGTCCTTTATCGGTAAAATAATAGATGTAAACCTAATGTCACAAAAGGATTCACCATGGACTTTATAGCAATTCAGCATGATTTTAAAGATCAAGGATATGATTCTTTTGCGTATCTAGAAACTCTGGCTCATAACGAAGAGACCAATACTCTTTTTAAGACAATTGAAGCCGAGGACGCAGATGGTGTCTACCAATTCATCAGGCACTTTGAAGTGCTTTACATGAAGATGTACGGTGGTTTTTATGCTCTGAATATATTGATCAATGAGGATAGTATTAAAAGTGCCGTTCTTGAAGAAGTTCGGCTGCTTGAGAATATGGTTGGTCTCATGCGTGACAACGCCTTTGATGTTTTCTGTGATGAAGAAACAATCATGACAGCCTTTAAAGAGACGGCCAGTTTTATTGGTGAACATCATCAGCGCAATGGCGCTCAATTAACATTAGGAAAACAAGATTACCTCGATGCTACACGCTTGACCGTTCGTCATCTCCATGACCTCATCCAAGCCAAGAAGGCTACTCCTGCATAAATAAAACCCCCATTATCTTCTGTAATAGGGGTTTTGAGTAAAATACAGCTCTGTTCTAGAGTGTTTTAAAGTGTATTTCTCTGTGCTTCTGAGCCAGGTTTATTTGTGATGCCACTGACATCTTCATCAAGGATTGTGACTGTGGTCCCCATCACGTTTTCTTCATTCTCCACAAAGTTCTTATAGCTGTATTTTTCAAGCTCTAGACCTTCATAAATTGTGGAATTGACTTTGGCCTTTCCTGAAGTGATCGTGTTTTTATTAAATTGCCATGCTGATCTCCCGGATAGGAAGCTCCAAAAAGCTGCATTTCCAATAATTGGCCAAGCAACATTTGTAAAAATAGCAAGCAATATATGACATGCCGTTGCCATCCCCCAAAAGGTCGTTTGCCCAACACGATAACGAAATTCATACTCTTGATGATCCTCACTGCCATGAATCTCTTGATCTTTCATGGCCGAAAAATCTGTTTTTGTGTCTTTTTCAAGATTACCATATATATACTGCAGCTCTGTTTGGTCTTCTGTGTAATCAATTGTTGCTTTAAGCTTATTCAACTGCTTTTTCATCTTTGACTGGTGTTTATGAACGCTTTTGATACTGCGCTTTAAAATAAAAATCTTAGACAGAGCATTGGAAATAAAGGGGGCTGATAGCCAACTACCATTCGCTGCTAGAATTGTACCTGTCAAAAGGTTTCCCAAAAATGAGGCAATTTGTGCCCCAGATTTTCCTGTAGCCATCACGCTTTTACCGTTTTTATAATCTTTTCCAGAATAAGGAAACCTTCCAGAGCAGTCCTTTGTCCATGGCAGGGCAAATGTATTATTCTCCATACATTGCATCATCCACTCAACTTTGGCGATTTCGTCCTTTTTCCAATCACCAGTGGGTGTTGGTTTATCCGGTAGTGGCTCTGTGATTTGAGGATCAATTCTGTTCCCATCAAAGTCTCTCACCTTTTTTAAGCCATTAGGCGTTGTTTGATACAGCGACTGGCCATCTCCACCCATAAGTTCCATGATTTGTCTCCACGGTAAAATTAGAATCAATATGCACATAATCTACGCCCGGATGAAATATATGCCAAGTAAATTACGGAAAATCTTTTTTGTGGTTTTTTCATGGCACTCTATTGCTCTCACCCTATGAAAATGCTAAAAATAGGGGTACTCTATTTTCGATTTTAATCGCCTATAAACTAAAGGATTTTCTGTGACAGAAGACAGTGCTTTACCTAGCAATATTGCCCCTATTTCTATTGAAGAGGAAATGCAACGTTCTTATCTCGATTACGCCATGAGCGTGATTGTGAGCCGTGCTTTACCTGACGTGCGTGATGGCCTTAAACCTGTTCATCGCCGTATCCTTTATGCGATGAAAGAGGGTGGTTATACATCTGATAAAGCCTATAAGAAATCGGCACGTATCGTCGGTGATGTGATGGGTAAATATCACCCCCATGGTGATAGCGCGATTTACGACACAATGGTCCGTATGGCGCAGGACTTTTCTATGCGCGTGCCTTTGGTTGATGGTCAAGGGAACTTTGGTTCTATG
Organism: Alphaproteobacteria bacterium; assembly: GCA_964231155.1. Lineage (GTDB taxonomy): Bacteria > Pseudomonadota > Alphaproteobacteria > Micavibrionales > SZUA-601 > CAXRKA01. Next base: position 19,550 of record CAXRKA010000083.1, read on the forward strand.
GACGATGATCCTGCCGCCGCTATGCGTTATACAGAGGCACGCTCCGCTAAAGCTGCCGAGATCAATCTTGAGGATATTGATAAAGACACAGTCGACTTCCGCCCTAACTACGATGAATCTGACAGTGAGCCCGTTGTTATTCCGGCACGCTTCCCCAACCTTCTTGTCAACGGTGGTGGTGGTATTGCCGTAGGTATGGCGACAAATATTCCACCTCATAACCTCGGTGAAGTGATTGATGGCTGTTGTGCCTATATTGACAATCCGAGTATTACGGCTCAAGAGCTTATTGAATATATCCCTGGTCCTGATTTCCCAACAGGCGGTCTCGTTCTAGGTAAAAACGGCATCAAGAAAGCTTATATCGAAGGTCGTGGTTCTATTAAAATGCGCGGAAAAACTTCTATTGAAGAAATCCGTAAAAATAAAAATGCGATTATCATTCATGAAATCCCTTATCAGGTCTCTAAACGCCGCTTGATTGAGAAAATGGCTGAAATTGTTCAAGCCAAAACTGTTGAAGGGATCACAGATATTCGTGATGAGTCTGATCGTGATGGTGTACGTGTTGTTGTTGAGCTACGCAATGATGCTGTGCCAGAAGTTGTTTTGAACCAGCTTTATAAGTACACCCCACTTCAAACATCCTTTGGGGCCAACGTTTTGGCTCTCCATGCTGGTCGCCCTGAGCGCCTTTCCTTGCGTGATATTATTGCCGCCTTTATTGAGTTTCGTGAAGAAGTCATTACACGCCGCACGAAATATCTTCTACAAAAATCTCGTGACCGTGCTCATGTTTTGATTGGTCTGTGTGTTGCTGTTGCCAATATTGATGAAGTGATTGCGCTTATTCGTAATGCGCCTGATGCACAAACCGCCCGCGAACAATTGATGAATGAGCCTTGGAAAGCTGGTGATGTTAAACCTCTGATTGAGTTGGTGAACGAACGCGAAGTGCGTCTTGGCTCTGACAACACCTATAAGCTTTCTGAAGTTCAAGCGCGTGCTATCCTTGACTTACGCCTCCACCGTTTGACTGGTCTTGAGCGTAACAAACTGTCTGACGAATTAAAAGCCGTGACAAAAGACATTACAGAATATCTCAGAATCCTGTCTCAGCGTGATTATCTCTACACTGTTTTGCGTGATGAATTGGTGCAAGTTAAACAGCAGTTCAATACGCCACGTCGCACAGAGCTAACAGACCTTGATTTTGAAGTTGAAGACGAAGACTTGATTGCTGATGAAAGCATGGTCATTACTGTGTCACATTCTGGTTATGCGAAGCGTGTCCCTCTTGATACTTACCGCGCACAACGCCGTGGTGGTAAGGGGCGTACCGGCGCCACACTAAAAGACGGTGATTTTGTTGAAGAGCTTTTCGTTGCTAATACGCATACCCGCCTGATCTTCTTCACAACCAAGGGTATGGCTTATGAACTCAAGGCCTATAAGATCCCACAAGGCTCACCACAATCACGTGGCAAGGCCTTGATCAACCTCTTACCACTTGAACAAGATGAGAAGGTCTCGGTGATCATGCCATTGCCAGATCAAGATAAAGAGATTGAAGATCTGACCATTGCCTTTATCACATCCAAAGGTACGGTGCGCCGTAATCCGCTTTCTGCCTTTGCCAATATCCGTTCAAACGGTTTGATTGCCATGAAGCTAGATGATGGTGAATCTCTGATTTCTGTCCGCGTTTGCCGTGATGATCAAGATATTCTTCTCGCCTCCAAACATGGTAAAGCCATTCGCTTCCCCGCCACCGATGTGCGTGTCTTTACGGGCCGCACCTCTATGGGTGTACGCGGTATTAAGCTGAAAGGTGATGATGAGGTTGTGGGTGTGTCTATTCTCGACCATGTTGATACTGATGGTTCTGGTGAGCGTGCTGATTATCTTAAAATATCCAATGCAATTAAACGCCTGTCTGATGAAAAACAGCCAGCCAGCTTTGAAGATGCCATCAAAGATATTGGTGAAAATGCACTCTCCAAAGAACGCTTTGAATCTCTTCGTGAACAAGAGCAGTTTATCCTTACTGTTTCTGAAGGTGGTATGGGTAAACGCACATCTGCCTATGAGTACCGCGCTATGGGTCGTGGCGGTCAAGGTGTAAGCAACATGAACCTGACAGATAAAACAGGTGATGTTTGTGCAGCATATCAAATCGAAGATGAACACGAAATTATGATGGTGACCGATAAGGGTCAGCTTATTCGTATGCCTGTGATCAATATTCGTGTGGTTGGCCGCAATAGCCAAGGTGTTCGACTGTTTAAAGTCAATGCTGATGAAAAGGCCGTCTCTGTTGCACGTATTCGCGATACAGACGAAGAGGAAGAAGCAGTCGCAGAGAACTAAGCGACTGTTTTATTCGGATCCTTACCCTGACCAGAAATATTACGGATCATATTAAGAAGTGATGGCTGTGTACGGCCAACCTCTTTTTCCAGATATTCGATCATAGAGCGTGCCACATTCTGACCTGTTGATTTTTCAATACCCTCAAGACCTGGTGAAGAGTTCACCTCCAAGACCATAGGGCCACGCGGAGAACGAATAAGATCAACACCAGCAACATGTAAACCCATCACATCGGCTGCTTGAATAGCAATACGGCGCTCTTCTGGGGTAATATCAATGGGCTCTGCGCGCCCACCTTTATGTAGGTTTGAACGGAAATCATCACCTTGTGCAATACGCTGCATAGAAGCAACAACCTTGTTGCCAATCACAAAACAACGAATATCACGCCCCACAGCTTCAGCAATAAATTCTTGTACTAAGAAGTTGGCCTGAAGACTTTTGAATGAATCAATCACACTTTCAGCCGCCTTCATGGTTTCAGCTAAAACAACGCCCTTACCTTGTGTACTTTCTAAAAGCTTCAAGATCAATGGCGCACCGCCCACCATTTCAACCAGAGCCTTCGTATCTGCTGGTGAGTTTGCAAAGCCTGTCCGCGGCATAGGAATGTCTTTTCGTGATAAAAGCTGAAGAGAGCGCAGTTTATCGCGAGAACGTGCAATAGAGATGGAGCTGTTTAGACAAAAGGCGCCCATCATTTCAAAATGTCTCAAAACAGCTGTCCCATAAAAGGTCACACTGGAGCCTATACGGGGAATAACACAATCAACAGACTCCACAATGCGGTCGCCAGAATAGTGAACTTGTGGCGTTTTTGACATGAGAGACATATAGCAGTCACGGATCTTAAGGTATAAAACCTCATGCCCACGTGACTCAGCTTCTTCAATCATGCGCTCTGTTGAATAGAGCGTTTTTGTTGATCCTAAAATAGCAATTTTCATAGATTATCTCTTTGTCATTGAATTTATGAGTGAGACGATACTGCGTCTTCTGATGATATTGATGTAAGCTCTTCCTCAGGAACGCCTAGTGTCGCACGCTTTGCGACATCAATCAAATAATCAAATCTGGATAGTGCTTGGCGGCCAATGAGAATACGAAAGCGCATGGATTTGCGGTTAGATAATGTGAACTTCACTGCGCGCACCTCATCACCCATACGCGCAAGGCTCTCAACAACATAACGTGTTTCTTTATGGCCGTTGGATGATTTAATTGTGCGCTGATCAATCACTTCAGCTTCACAAGATATGCTTCCATGGGCATCAAGTGGCTTTGGGTGTGTTTTAAAGCGCACCCACATCTCACCATCACCCTTTTCAAACTCTTCAATATCATAAGCATGAAGAGAGGATGTTTTGGCACCGCTATCAATGCGTGCAAGCATCGGTGGTAAGCTTAGACCCTCTAGGGTGACCCATTCTGCGCGGCCTATCACTGTTTGATCCGTTGTCATGGGCTTGATGCTAAAGATGAGGGGTAAAAAAACAATTAGAATCGTAGTTTGGAGATCTGCATAGCCTTGCTTAAATATGCGTGTTTTCTCTACAATTAAACTTCCATATTTTTAATGAATGGATAGAGAATGCATTGGGTTATATACGCACTTTTGGATTTATTTGGTGCAACGGCAAAAGCCGAGGTCAATCGACTTTATAAGCTCAACCATCACAAGCTCAATATGTCTCGTACTTTATTTGCTTGTTTATTGATTACTCCAACCCTGTTTTTTATCCCACCACCGTCAGATAGCATTTTTTATATTGCGGCTTTAGTGGTGGGTGTAGAGTCTATCTTTTCTAGTCTACTTTTATTTCATCTTTCAGGTAAAATTAATGGCTGCGTCGCCACACTCAAGAAGCCTGTTTTTGCACTTCTATTGTTTTTTACCTGGTTTATTTTTGATGGTGTCTACAGAGAGAATTTGATTGCACATCCTCTTCATTTAAGCGCTATTGTCTTTTTTATAGTTCTGGCAAGCTTCTCATTTTTGGGCATGCAAAAAAATACGAACTCAACATACGCCTTAAAACTCATCTTACCTGTTGCTCTCATCAATACCCTATCCGTAGTGTTCTTTAAGTTCTTTCTTGAGCACAGCATTCAAAGTGTCTATGAGATGTTGTGGTTTTATCTTTTTGTGATGGGGGTTCAAACGCTCTATTCTGGCGGCATTCTTTATCTTAAAAATGATATCCACATTGATGATTATCTCCCTCATAAAGCAGGAATTGCTTTGGCTGGTGTCGCGGGTCTCTTTGGAATGTTTGGTTGGTACGCCATGCTGCTTGCACCAAACCCCGCCTATGTCAAAGTGATTGGCCTCAGTACACCTATTATCATTGGTTTGGGCTATAAAATCTTTGGTGTGCGCGATGATGTAAGCCCTATTTGGGGGGCTGTACTTGTTCTCTCCGTTATTGGGATTGTAGTGGCTTCCCTTTATATCTAATTGATATTTAAGCGCGTTTAGCAACAGGGCAAAATGGCTGAGATATACCGATTGTACGCCAATCTGGGAACGTCAAAGTCACAACCGTGCCCTGATTAGGCACAGAAGAAATATCCAGCTGACCAGAATGCATTTCCATCATTGCCTTTGTTAGAGGCAAACCAAGACCTGTGCCACTCTCTCCTTCACGGCTGAGGAAAGGATTACGCACTTGGTTAAAGGGCAAGATAGCGTAGGCCAATTGCTCTTTTGTCATTCCGCAGCCATTATCTTCAATGCATATGGTGACCTCATTCTCTGCATTCACATCACAGCGAATAATAACGTGGCCGTTACGACCCGTGAATTTGACCGAGTTGGATAAGAGATTTAGAACAATTTGATGCAAGACACGTTCATCCCCCATCAAACCATTCACACGCTCCGACATTTGAACACGCATATTAATATTGTTGCGAATAGCCCTATCATTCATAAGGCGTACAGTGCTATCGAGAAGCTCTGCTAGATCAAGCGCCTGATCACATAGCTCAAATTTACCTGCTTCGATCTTCGACATATCAAGAACTTCATTGATAATTTCTAAAAGATGCTGTGCAGAATCATGAATATCCGATAGATAATCTAAATAGCGCTTATTTTGTACCTGGCCAAATGTCTCCGAACGAATAATTTCCGAAAACCCAATAATAGCATTCAGTGGTGTACGCAACTCATGTGACATATTGGCTAAGAATGCTGACTTAGCACGGTTGGCCATTTCAGCCTCAATCTTGGCTTGGCGCAAATCTTCTTCCATCGCTTTACGCTCTGTCATATCAACAAGTGTGTGTACAAACATAGGGCGGTCAGGGTTATAATCCAATCGTGTTGTTGTCACCAATACGGGTGTTTCTGTCTCTTCGACACGATTACAAACAATCCACTCATCACGCTGTGGTTCATTGCCGTGGCTCAATCGTGCATGGTAATTATAAACATCATCTTGTGCTGCCTCTGCAGCAACAAGGATCAGATCTTGTCCAATCAGATTACAACGCTCATAACCGTATTCAGATAGAAATGCATCATTCACACGCATAATATGACGCTCTTTATCCGTCACAATAATACCCACATGGCTTGCATCAAAAACCAGATTCATCATGGTGAGTGCTTCATCATGTTGGCGCTTCATCTTTAGTGTTTCAACGGTTGCCGTTGTTGCCACCATGTCGATGAAAACAATTTCACCATCCTGCCCAGTAATTGGATTGAGTGTGAAATGTGTTTGGTCAATCACATTGGGATAACGCGGAACAGCATTAAATAAAACAGATTTCTTTGCCCGTATTGCTTTACGCGACGCCTGACAAATATTATCTGACTCTTGAGCGTTAAAGAGTTGATTGGCGGCTGTGTTTATAACATCTGCTTCAGAAACGCCAAACAGGCTTTCGGCTTTTTGATTAATTTTATGAATACTGCAGGGCTCGCTATCGTGAATGTTCAAAATGATTCTTGCACGGGGATATTGATGAAATAAATTCAGGAAATCCATCTCTTGCATCACCTGATCCTCTAGTATTCTTTTTTTATGCGCTTAATTCTTTAAACGCTTTTTATTATTAAGTCATTATACATCACATTTGAGCTAAAAGTAAAGAAATTCTTGGCATGTACGCTCGGGAGGACAGCTATTCCGTACCATACAGACGATCGCCCGCATCACCAAGACCGGGTAAAATATAACCAACATCATTGAGCTCTCGATCTAGGGCACCAGCGATAATTGTGATACCAGAAAATGTATCACGCAGTATTTTAGAGCCCTCTGGAGAAGCGACTAAACATGCAAACTGAATTCTCTCTTCAACAGCACCACGACTCTTTAACATATTAATCGTGAATTTAGCTGAGCCCCCCGTGGCCAACATAGGATCCACAACAATGACATCTCTATGTGTCAGATCTTTGGGTATTTTGACCAAATATTCTTCGGGTTGTAAGGTTTCTTCATTGCGTGCCACACCGATATGTGCAAAGTCAGCCTCAACCAAAACATCAGCAACCCCATCCGCCAAACCCAGACCAGCACGTAAGATGGGTACAATCACAGGATGATGTGATAAGCGTTTACCCGTCATTTTTTCAAGTGGCGTTTCGATAGAAAAATCTTCAACTGTGAGTCGATCACCAATAATACATCCCATGATCCGACCAATCTCTCGCATACGCGAGCGGAAAAGCTCTGGTGGGCAATCCTTATGCCGAAGTTGTGTCAGCTTATGTGTAAGAAGAGCATGTGAATCGAGGAAAATTGTATCGGACATTATTGAACTAACCTATTTATTATCAAACTCTTTCGTGTTGATCCAAAAACAAGAAAAATAAGATCGACCGTCTTCTCTTGTATAATGTTCCAAAACAGCTTCTGGATAATCTTTTATTAATTTATCAAAATCAAAGTTCTTTGGTAAGCGCATAACTGTGTATGATGCTCCAGATCGTTTTGCCATATCTTGCATGGTTAATCCACTGATAATAAAATCATCAAAATATAAACTTTCTCGACGATAATAATCCGGACCTCCCCAAGGTGGATCAAGAAATATTGTATCAAATAAATATTCATTATGATCTAAAAAATCTTTTATATCAGAATGAATAAAAGTGACATTATTTTCAACACCATATATTTCTACGTTTCTCTTACCCATATTGTATCGATCTTTGTTTAACTCTATTGCTGTAACTTTTTTATTTTCTAAAGCAAAGCCAATTGCACTTCCACCTACGCACCCAAAGGCTTCCAAAACTGTATCACCCTTTGTTTTCTTAGCAATCAAGGATGCATATTTCTCTGGCATAACAGAAAATAAAGCTTCTTTATCTATTTCGATGCCATCATCAAATCTTAAAAATAAACTATATCTTTCATCCCAATACTTTTGGGTGTCACTACCAAAGGGCGAGTTGCTCATTTTATATAGACCTAACTTTTAAGTGTTGAGATGCGCATTAAGAATGCTTCCTTATCTTGCGCATTTTTGAGAGAAACATCAACCGCTGTGAGACCATTGAGTTGAAGACCAGAAAATAAGCCCAAGACCCTGTTATGCGCGCCGCTTTTGGCCAAATCCATCACATCTGATAAATTCATTTCAAATGTCTCCTTCGTAATCCAGCCTGTTTTTACCTTTAGGGGACTCTCTTTATTTTTAGTCAATCCAAGATATCCATAGTCCCAAAGATAAACAGGTCGGAGTGTAATCTGCATTGTGTTTTCGTCAAATAGGTCAAGGTGCCCAAGGTGCCGATTTAGCTCATCTGTAATCACAGACCATTCACTATCAATCTCTGAAAAATGCTGCACAATATTGTCTATGTAGACGCTGACTAGTTTTTGCGGTTCATCTGGTTTCTTTGTTAAATCCGGACGACGCCATGTTACAAATTTATAACTGTAATTCTCACCAAACTTCTTATGGTTCATATCACAAAGGTTTTGCTTTATATCCTCAAGAAAGTTTTTAGGGTTTTCTTCATTCTTATAGCATTGCAGAGCATAGATGAGGTGTTGCGTATGAGAGTAGGTCTGTTTGGATAGACCTGATTGGTAAAATATTACGTTGAGAAGGGTTGCGTTATCATGCCAATCTTTATAATCCTGGCTATGGCGCCAACGCACATAAAGCTTACGGAAAGAATGTTTGACTCGATTAATCCATCTCATAAACTTAAAATGACACCACTCTCAAATTTATTATTTTCCCTATTACAACCATATATGATTTAGAGAAAGTTATCTAGCTAGAAAGCCATTCTTTTGCATAACGCGCCGCATAGGTAATGATAATATCAGCACCCGCACGAGATAAAGCAGCCCATGATTCAATATGACCGTCCTTGGCTTCAATTAAACCTTTTTCAGCCGCTGCCTCCACTAAGGCGTGCTCTCCTGACACATAATAACAGGCCACAGGCGTTGTAGTTGTTTCTGAAATTTCACGGATAATGTCAAGATAATGAATAGCTGGTTTAACCATCACAATATCTGCACCCTCTTGAATATCGCGCTCCACACAGGCCAAGGCGTTTTTATGATTAAAGACATCCGCTTGATAAGTTTTGCGATCTTTCAACTGAACGCCTTTATCGGGTGACGAGTCACAGGCAATACGAAATGGGCCATAAAACTTAGAGGCAAATTTAGCAGAGTAAGACATAAGAACAACTTTTTGGAAACCGTGTGCATCCAGTTTTTCACGTATGGCTCCAACACGGCCATCCATCATATCACTCGGTGCTACGCAGTCCGCGCCCGCTTTTGCAAACGTGAGGGCTTCATCGGCTAAAGCTTCAATAGAGGGATCATTCATTACATGATCACCACAATCATTCAAAATTCCACAATGGCCATGCTCAGTGGACGCACACAGACAAATATCAACGGCTAACCATATTTCATTACCAAACTCTTTTTTAATGGTCTCAATCGCTTTGGCTGTAAAGCCATGATTAAAGTCTTTACAAGCACGAGCCTCCCCGACACCAAAGAGAATAAATTTTGTGATTCCTGCATTTATATCCGCACGAATTTGCTCGATAACAGTTTCGATTGTGTCACGATAGGTTCCAGGTATACCTGGTATACTCTCTTTTTCATCAATACCCTCAACAACAAAGAGGGGCTGAATCATTGATTTATAATCAATATGGATATCTGCGGACAACTCACGGATATGCTGATTTAATCGAAGCCTGCGTAATGTTAGGGATGACATATATAATTATCTCTTTTATTTACTCAAATATAGGTTCAGCTGGTAACCATTCTGCCTGAAGTGCATCCAAATCTCCACCCTCTTTGATACAACGACGCACATCACTGAGAAGCGTTTGCATCGCAGCAATATTGTGCTGGGTGAGCAACTGCATGCCAAGGAGCTCACCCGCCTTAAAGAGGTGGTGAATATAAGCACGTGAAAATTCAGATGTGTAACACTTTAGATCCGCCATAATGGGACGATCATCATTTTTATATTTTGCATTGTTAATGTTGATACGCTCAGCGGAGTGGCCTTTCACCAAGGCATGACCGTGACGTGCCAGACGTGTTGGGTGGACACAATCAAATGTATCGACACCAAGTTTTACACCCTCAAAAATATCGAGTATATGGGCATAACCCAAGAGATGAATAGGGCGCCCCTCAGGAGCAATCTCCGTACACCAACGTGTAATTTTGAATAGATCGTCTTTACCCTTACCCATCGATCCACCAATGGCCGTTCCAAAAAATGGGCGATCCTTAAGATACTGAATGGATATCTCGCGTAGGTCCTTGAAATGCGCACCCTGGATAACACCATACATCGCCTGTGTATTGTCGTGGTGTTTGGCAAATTCTTGTAAAGAACGATCTCCCCAACGCATAGATCGCTCAACACCTTCGGCCGTATAAGATTTGGAATCTTTATAAGCCGTACATTCATCCAATTGTACAATCAAATCCGCGCCTAACTTGCGCTGAACTTGAATAGAAATTTCAGGAGACAGAAGCAGCTTTTGACCGCCTTTATAGGATCGAAAATATGCGCCTTCTTCTGTGATTTTAAGGAGTGACTTTTCTTTTGTGGACAAAGACTGGCCACCGGTATCTTTAGCCACAGAACCATGCTGCATGGCAAAGATCTGATAGCCGCCTGAGTCTGTCAGCATCGGGCCATCCCAGCCTGTAAACTTATGAAGGCCGCCCATCTGTTCAACCAAATCAGCACCCGGTTGAATCATCATATGATAGGTGTTGGCCAAGATGATTTGTGTGCCCACCTCTTTAACCTGTCTTGGGCTTGCGGCTTTAACGGCCGCCTTAGTGCCACAAACAATATAATTGGGGGTTTCAACAATGCCGTGAGGGGTGACAATTTCCCCACAACGGGCCATAGATTTATCATCTGTCGCAGTGATTTTAAAATCAAAGTTATTGTAGGTGATATCTGGAATACTCATGCCCAACACGATAGGCATATTTGGCATTTTTCCAAGTAAATTCCGATTTATTCAGGTTTATTCGGGTTGATGCGTATAGAGCAACGAGGTTGTTGTCTTGTCTTTTTCCCATGGACCAACAATTTCAAAGCCATTGTCGAGATAAACAGAAACGGGTGATGTATCCACATCAATCTTAAACGCTTTTCTGCCCCCATGAATAGCATGCTCTTGGTTTTTGATCAGATCAATACGGGTTTGAGTAAGTGCACTACCAATGCCCTGATGACGCGCATCTGTTTTAACAATGAGCCAACCTAAAAACCAGCGTCGTCCATGAGTAAGACCCAGCCCATAAGCTGCAAAACCAACAAGATCTGTGTTTTGATAAGCAAAGACCCACCGATAACGTGGGTCTTTTAATTCAGATTCAAATTCAGAAATATACTCTTCAACATCATTACCATAGGCATCAACAAAAATGCCCAACATTTGATTAGTCAAATCTAGATAGGACGTAATATTGGACTGCGAAGTCACAATATCAAAATTTTTGTAATGTCTGACATCACCCTCTTCCAAAACACACAAACCCCATTCATGATTAATGAGGTTTAGTATAACAATAATATTATTATGTGAACAGAAAAAGTGCTTATTTTTTCTTAGACTTACCGCCGCCAAGAGCTTTGATTCGTTGAACCAATTGTGACTTTTTGCGTGCCACTGTGTTCTTTTTCATGATGCCTTTAGCAACACCGCGATCAATTTCAGGCTGAAGTGAAGCGTAAGCCACTTGTGCATCATTTGCATTACCAGCCAAAATAGCCTCTTCAACTTTACGAATAAAGCGACGAATACGTGAGCGGCGGCTCTTATTGACCACGCGTGCACGCTCATTACGACGAATACGTTTTTTTGCAGATTTTAAATTTGCCATGTTTTTTACCGTTTATTTTGATTCTATTTATATATCTTTGTCTTCTCGAGAGCGCATTCAAAGGCAAAATTGGCGACAAGTCAAGCAATTATTGCGGTTTTACGAAAAACTTTACCTGTAAAATACCACTATCTGTCACTGGTGTAATGGTGAGGGTTTCACCTTGACGCTCATAAGCGTTATAACTGGTCGCAGCCCAACCCAGCTGTGGTAAAACTTGAGAGTAAAAACCCAGGACAGCATCTGTCGTCACATCCCCTTCAGCTTCTGCAATCACAATACGGCCTTCTGGCTTATCAAAGCTCATAGAAAGTTCTTCAATTTCATAAAGACCGGGCATCAACGGCAAATCAGGAACGATGGATAAAAACTCTGACGTTTCTTCAGTTACAGATTGTGCAGAAGCCTGAGCCACACTGAAGGTGAAGCCCAATATCATCATAAAAATAGCGAATGTACGCAGTATCATAGGCTTATTATAGACTATTTTTGACAGTTTGGACAGTAAAAGCTCGCACGATTAGATTGTACAATGCGTTTTATTTGACCATCACATTGTCTGCATGGCTCTTCATCTCGCCCATAGGCATGAAGGTCATGCTGGAAACGCCCCAAATCACCATTGACCATGATATGATCTTTGAGTGTTGTGCCGCCAGCAGCAACAGCGCGCGTCAAAACATCTTTAATAGCGATTGTTAAATTCTGACACTCTTTTTTTGTGAGGCGATCAATAGAGCGTGTGGGACGAATACCCGCTTGGAACATCGATTCACTGGCATAAATATTGCCCATACCCGCTGCTATTCTTTGATCCATAATAAAGTTCTTCACATTGGTTTTTCGCCCGCGTGATTGTTGATAGAGCCAATCAGATGTAAACGCATCTGTTAGACAATCTGGGCCTATATTTTTAAACAAGGGATCCTGCCGAATATCAAGTGATGTTGATAGTCTTAAAAAACCAAAACGCCGGGCATCATTAAAGATCACTTGGTGAATGCCGTTTTGTGTTTGCGCTTTCAATATAACGTGATCATGTTTTTCGCGGTTAACGCGGTGATCGCCTGAAACAATTTTAACCCGTCCAGACATGCCTAAATGTAAAACAGCGCGCGGTCGGCCAGATCCAAAATTCATAATGATATATTTGCCAATACGATCCAAAGATTGAATGGGCGCATCCTTAATCGCCTTTTCAAAATTATCCGGAATAGGCAAACGTAAATCACGACGATAAATATCAACATCTGTCATGATACCGCCTGTAATGGTGTTATCCATTCCACGGCACACTGTTTCAACCTCTGGTAACTCTGGCATAATAAAAACCCCTAAATAAAAAACCCCTGCATTTACAGGGGTTGATATAGAGCAATCTTTAAAATATTCAAAAATTAAATTTCGAGTTTACCTGTCTTATTCTTTAAGAGCGATGGTGCACCATCCATGATTTTTTGTAAATACTTGTTCAATGGCTCTACAGCTTTACGGCCTTTAAGTTTATGGATAACATCGCCAGGAAAAACTTCCTTAATGTGACCTTCTCCATTAGTAACTATTTTCTGTACACCTTCAAGAAAAGTATCAACGCGTGTTTTATACGCCTCTTCCAACGGATGCTTTGTTTGTTTGTCTATAAGAACTGGCATAGCTTTATACCCCGTTTTTTTATTTGTTTATTACCATAATTTTTACATGAAAAGCTTTATGTTAAGTTAAATATGGCTTTTTATCTATTTTTTCTAAAGATTAGCTGAAACACCGGTATCTGACAAGATCTTCTGCTGTTGTTTGGCGAGTTTTTCTGCATCAAATCCTTCAATCAGACCTTGGAAAAGCTCATACCAATTGAGCTCTGCTTGAAGATGGATAAAAACAGACCCTAGACCCAAAGCCGCGCGGTCCATAAAGACAAACTCTTTGGGAATGACAATACCACCACCGGCTTTACGAAGATCAATATGAACTTTTTGCGCAATTTCACGCCCATAAACACCTTTATCGCCCTTACCAATCACGCGTGTTGTATTATCAAGAATAGGATCATAAAGGAAGCGCGCCCAAACCATGAGAATATCGATCACTTCGTTTGATAATCCTTCAAAGCCCCATTGTTCAAAGGCCTGCACCGCCATGTCTCGATTGTCTGTTTGGAGAGCCCTATAAAGATTAATAACGCCAGTAACAAATTGTGTAGGAAAGACGCGAATACAGCCAAAGTCCAGTAAATTGACGCTGTAATCGTCTTGAATAAAGTAATTCCCCAGATGTGGATCGCCATGAATAACGCCATAATGATAAAAAGGAATATACCAGGCCTGAAATAAACTCTTAGCAACGACTTTTTTTACGGATTGGTCCGCATCTTTAAAATCAAGAATAGGGCAACCATGCAACCATTGACTTGTCAGGAGACGTTTTGTTGAAAGCTCTGGATAGACCTGAGGGACATGCACATGGGCGTTATCCTTAAATATAGCGCCGTAAAGCTGTTGATATTTAGCTTCTAATTCATAATCGAGCTCTTCCCATAGACGCTCTTCGAGTTCTTTAATGGCATGTTGCGTGCCAAATGTACGATCAACCGTATCAAAAATCTTCATCACCAACTTCAATTGTTGCAAATCCGCTTTGACCGCTGATTCCATATCCGGGTATTGGATTTTACAGGCCAGCTCTTCTCCGTTAAGAGAACGTGCTTTATGAACCTGGCCGAGTGAAGCGGCGGCTGTTGCTGAACGTTCAAAATGCTCAAACTTATCTTGCCAATCATTGCCCAGCTCACCAGCCATACGACGGCGTACAAAAGGCCAGCCCATAGACGGCGCATTGGATTGAAGCTGCTGGAGCTCAAAGGCATATTCGTCCGGTATAATATCGGGAATAGTTGCCAGAAGTTGAGCCACCTTTACAATCGGTCCACGCAATGCACCAAGTGCCTCTTTCAGCTTTTGAGCGTGTTGCTTGCGATCAATATCTTGGCCCAAATAGCGCTCGCTGGCCAATTTTAACAACATACCCCCAACGCCAGAGCTGGTTTGTGCATAGCGCTTTAAACGTTTACCCAATGTATCTTCATCCACTGGGCGTGATTGATCGTGTGAGGATGTCTTGTTTTTTTGTGTCGAACTCATATAGGATCAATATAGATAAGAAACCACAAAAACCAAGAACAATTGCTTATGTTGAAAACATTAAAGGCTACTTTTTCTTCCAAGTTTGAAAGCGCCCTTGATTTGGTTTTGCCGCCCCTATGCCCTGTCACGCGTGAGGCCGTTGCTCAACAAGGCGATGTTCACCCATCACTTTGGAAAGAGCTTAACTTTATTACACCACCTCTCTGTGAAACATGTGGTATCGCTTTTCCAGTCGCTAGTCCCGAACAGGATACCACTAAGAGCCTCTGCGCATCATGCCTTCGATCAACACCTCAGTACACAAAAGCACGCAGCTTATTTTTCTATGAGGGCAAGGTACGAGATATGATTCTTTCCTTTAAGCACGGTGATAAAACCCATCTGGCCCCTATCTTTGCTGGTTGGATGATGCAGCGGTTTAAAGATGATATTGATTCCGGAGATACCATTATTCCTGTCCCTGTTCATAAGAAACGCCTTATTCAACGCCGCTTTAATCAATGCGCCTTGATTGCACAACACCTCGCCAAGACATCTGGTAAACCATGTATACTAAATAATGGAATTGTGCGCACGAAACATACACCGCCACAATCTGGCAATATGGATGCACGAAAAAAGAACGTCAATAAGGCATTTTCTGTACATCCAAGCGGCCAGGTACAGATTAAAGACAAAAAGATTATTCTGATTGATGATGTTTATACAACTGGATCTACACTGAATGCCTGTTCAGAAACGCTCCTTGAATACGGCGCCCAAACAGTCACAGCATTAACAATAGCCCGTGTTATTAGACATTAGTTCTTGGAGATAATTGAAGTGTCTTTGTCATGATATCACGCGCTAATGGTGCAGCCGTCCGTGAACCACTGGATCCATGTTCTGCGATCACAGAGACAATATAACGTGGATTATCTTCTGGGGCATAACCAACAAAGAGTGCGTGGTGACGCAAACGCCACGGCATTTCATCAACATCAAAGCCTGCCTCACGTTGTTCTGCAGTAATACGGCGCACCTGAGCCGTACCTGTTTTTCCACCCATTTTTGTATTGGCAGCTAAGCGAGAACCGAAGGCCGTGCCTTTTTGATGATTAACAGCGTGGTTCATGCCTTCTTTAATCAATTTAAGATACTTCTCTTCAAAAGGTAGTTTTTCTCTGACAATTTCTCCGTGAAGTTCAGGCTTAATAAATTGAGGCGTGACCTTATAGCCGCCATTGACCAGTTGTGCCAACATAATCGCCAGCTGCATTGGCGTCGTTTGGACAAGACCCTGGCCGATAGAAGCAAGAATTGTATCACCAATCTTCCATTCTTCCCCACGATGCTTTTGCTTCCAATCTCTGGTCGGAACAAGACCTTGCTTTTCTCCAGCAATATCCATGTCGTGCTTAACACCAAGACCCAGATTTTTGGCTGTTTCCGAGATCTTATCCATGCCCACTTCGCGTGCTATATTATAAAAGAAAACATCACAGGACTCTGAAAGGGCTGATTTTAAATTCATCACACCATGTCCTCCACGTTTCCAACAATGGAACTTGTGGTTCCCAACCTCAATGAAACCTTGGCAAGTTTCTTTGTGATTGGTACGAATAATTTTATTCTCCAAAGCCGATAAAGCCGTCACCATTTTAAACGTTGATCCCGGTGGATACTGACCCGCGATGGCTTTATTGATCAGTGGTGCTTCAGGGTTGGACAAAAGCGCCTCCCATTGAGAGGGCGACAAACCATCCGTGAATAAATTAGCATCATAAGATGGTACAGACACAGAGGCATAAACAGCGCCTGTATTTGCATCCATAACGATGACGGATCCTGAGTGATGTTTTTTCATCTTCTCAAACGTATAGCGCTGTAACTCTACATCTAGAGAAAGATAAAGATCTTGACCCTGTGCCGCTTCATTACGCTCTAACTCTCGGACTTTTCGTCCGCGTGCATTGACCTCTTCTTGAGCTTGGCCAGGTAAACCCTGAAGCCGTTTTTCATGATGTTTTTCAATCCCTGTTTTTCCAATCTGAAAACCAGGGATGGTCAAAACGGGGTTTTTATCAATTTCAGATGCACTCACAGCACTTACATATCCCACCGTATGTGCTGCCACTTCTTTTTCAGGATAATAACGACGCCGGTTTTCTTCTACGCTTACGCCAGGCAAGTGAACGAGATTCACCTCAATGGTTGCCATTTCTTCCCAGGTGAGGCGTTCACGCACAACAATGGGAACAAAGCTGCGCTGTTTTTTTCTAATCTTTAATGCATTGCTCACAGCATGATCTGGTAGCGGGATAAGGCGGCCAATTTTTCCTAAAGTCTCCATAAAATCTGGCGTACGCTCCGGAACAATCAACAATGAAAAGTTTTGCTTATTCATTGCCAATCGCCGACCCTTGCGATCTAGAATCTCACCACGCTCTGGCTTAATAAGCTTAATATTGATGCGGTTTTCATCCGCAAGCATCTGATACTTCTGACTTTGAAAGATTTGTAGATAGGTCAAGCGGCCTGCAAGAACACCCATCAAGACCAAGTTTAAGCCCGCCAAAAGAAAGGCGCGGCGTTGAAATATCTTGCTGTTATCATTATGCCCTGGACCCATGGTTTCCACCTATACAAGGAAAGATTCACTGCGCTGCAAGCGTCGATCAATCTTCATAAACAGATAAATAATAAGAGGATAAGCTGCCATGGTCACAACGGTGTTCAAAATCATAGGAAGTGCTGGAAAAGGAAGCTGTCCTTCTAGTGTCGTATAAGCCAACCAGGTCATACCATGATAAGCCAGAAGAATAATGGCAAAACAAGCCCAAATCGCTGAGAAACCCTGACCACGCAAGAAACGTCTTTGTGCACGTGCAAAAAGAAAAATAGTCAAATAAAGGAACGCATGAAGGCCAATTAAAGCGCCGCCAATAAAATCATTGGTGAGTCCAATCAGGAAAACCACCGTGATCTGTAAAACTATAGGACGATAAATAGCCCAGAAATAAATACCCACCAAGGGAATAGGACTAACCAGTGTATGATATTGGGTATAGGGGATGGGCAGATAGGTAATAGCCATCAACACAAACAAAGACACAGGCGCCAAGAATGAAGCAACGGTGGCATGATAAAGTAGTTGTAGTGATTTTAAACGACGCATAGGTCGATTATAGCGCGCAAATTAAAATTCTTCTATGCCTGATTGACGACCAAAATCAACCACCTGCACATAATCAGCACGTTTATAATGTGCGAGTGGTTTAGCATAGAGCTCATCTTTTGATGATTGCACCATATGAGCCACGGGAATACCCGGAACCAAGAGACCGCCACGGCCTGATGTTACAAGGCGCTCACCCATTTTAATCTCAGCCGTTTCATCCAAGTATTTTAAAGAAAGCTTGTCTGTGTTTGTTCCAGCTAGCATTACAGCATGGCGGGTATCTTCAGAAACAACCGGCACGCGCGCATTTACATCCTGTATGAGTAAGGCCCGTGATGAAACATCGCCCGTTTCAATGATAATGCCAATCAAGCCTTCTGGTACCATAACAGCAAATCCTTGCTTCACACCATCTTCTTTACCCTTATCAAGGGTGAGTGTCTTCGAGTACATGCCACCCGTATCAGATATAATACGCGCCGTCATGTAATTGGCGCGCGGCAAAGGATCCAGGCGCGTTAAGGCTTGCAAAGCTTTATTTTCATTCATTAATGCCAGCGCACGGTCTTTCCACTGTAATAATTCCTGATTTTGTAATCTCAGTTCTGCATTCTCTGTAGCAAGATTTTGAAGACCCGAGACTTCATAGCCACGATCAATAACGGCACGAACCGGTAATATTAATGTTGAGAATATGGGTGATGTAATATCAGAAAGTTGTGTTTGCGTAACATGAACCCAGTTTTTAGAAAGTGATGAGGCCACCATGAGAACAAGGGCCAAACCAATATAGAGACCTATCAATACGCGTTCACCAACGCGCTGAGACAACGAGACCGCTAAGATACGGTCGAAAACTGAAAATTTGCGTCGTCTGCGATTATTCATAGACGCGAGTCACCTGTATTATTATTTACTGTACGAATCCTAGTACATACCTACTAAAACGTTCTTAAGCGTATCCATCTCTTCTAGCGCACGCCCTGTACCTAGAGCAACACAAGTGAGAGGATCATCGGCCACCATAACAGGAAGACCTGTGGCATGGCGCAAGACAAAATCAAGATTTGATAACTGTGCTCCACCGCCTGTTAAAACAATACCTTTATCAACAATATCAGCCGCCAATTCTGGTGCTGTATGTTCCAATGCAACCTTCACAGCCTCAACAATAGCGCCCACTGGATCAGCGAGAGCCTCAGCAACTTGAGATTGGTTGATAGTCAACTCGCGCGGCACACCATTCATAAGGTCACGGCCCTTAATCTCCATGGTCTTACCATCACCTTCTTCTGGTGGGCAAGCTGTACCAATTTGAGTTTTAATTTTTTCTGCTGATGATTCACCGATCAATAGATTACGTGTACGGCGAATATAATTAATGATTGCTGTATCCATCTTGTCACCACCAACACGAACCGAACGGGCATAAACAATACCGCCCAGCGAAATCACTGCGACCTCTGTCGTACCACCACCGATATCAACAACCATAGATCCTGTTGGCTCAGTCACAGGCAAGCCAGCACCAATCGCTGCCGCCATCGGCTCTTCAATTAATTCAACACGACGCGCGCCCGCACTTTCTGCAGACTCAACAATAGCGCGACGCTCAACAGCTGTGGATCCAGACGGCACACAGATAATCATCTGAGGGCTAGCAAAAGAGCGACGGTTATGCACTTTGCGGATAAAATGTTTGATCATTTCTTCGGCAACATCAAAATCAGCAATCACACCATCACGCAAAGGGCGAATAGCCACAATATTTCCGGGTGTACGGCCAAGCATTTGCTTTGCTTCATTTCCAACGGCCAAAACTTGTTTGCGCCCTTTGGCAATAGAAATAGCCACAACAGATGGCTCATCTAAAACAATGCCTTTTCCACGCACATAAACCAATGTGTTGGCTGTACCCAAATCAATAGCCATATCGGCTGAAAGCAATCCCATTAAACGTGCAAACATAGTCATTCCTTAGTCATTTATATATCTTGCAGAGTTGTTAAACGCTCGAATGTCATTAATAAAGCGCAGATAGCTTAAGTAATCAAGCCTTTTGATAGGTTCTGTGTAAATAAAAAAGGGCGCGAAAATCGCGCCCTTTCTTTAATTCAATATCATTCAAATTAGAATGAGATGTCCGTACCGACCAAGATGCTTGTTGCATCGTTATCAGTAGCATCACCGTCACTGTCAAACTCGTAGAAGTTTACAGAACCGCGGAAGCTCATGCCTGGACCGTATGTGTAACCAGCACCAATGGATAGACGATCTAGCTCATCATCACCAGTTGTTGCATCTTCACCTTCAGAAGTAAGGTAAGATACACCAACGCGGTAAGCACCAGATGTATAATCACCACCGATAATGAATGTGTCTACATCACCATCTGTATCAATACCATTGTTTGTTTCGTGGTATGCAGCACCGATTGAGAAAGCATCAAATGATAGCTTACCAGCGATGTTGTACTCATCAAGGTCATCAGACCCGACTGTGCCTGTTGCTGTACCAGTAGCGTCTTCTGCAGAAGCTGTCGCATAACCTGCACCGAAGTGAACACCAACACCATTAAACTCACCGTCGTAACGCGCAGCAATTTCATAATGTGAGTCAAACTCTCCAGTGTCGTTGTCTGTTTCTGCACCAGCTAGGTTTTCAGTCGCTAGTTCTTGGCTGATGTCTGGTGAATATGTTACACCAACTTGGAAACCGTTGAACTTAGGTGTCAAGAATGTGATCTTGTCAGCATCACCTGATGGGTCAGTTGCATAACTTGTGCTAGCAGCAAAATTAGCAGGAGCGTTAACGAACAAGAACTCAGGATCTAGACCGTCAATGTTAGAGTCTGCAGATGGAGCAGCGACTTGTAGCAAATAAGCAGCACCGTCTTCAGCACCAATATTTACTCGACCCCAGTTGCCTGAGAAGTAAACATATGATTCTTCAACGTCTAAAGCTTCATTGTCTATTGCGATTGAATTAGCATTATCATCTGGCTCAGCCTGGATTTCAACGTTCACACCAACTGTTAAACCGTTGTCTAGAGTTGTTTCACCATTGAAGTGAATCTCAGCAGCACGCTTAAGATCCTGCTCAGCTAGGTCAGCTGTATCTTGGTCAGTTGTACCAGCATATGCTTTGAAGTTACCACCGACGCTTAGGTCGATTCCAGCAGCAGAAGCACCTGTCGCTGTGAAAGCAACAAGACCAGCAATAGCTGTAGTTGTTAGTAGTAGTTTTTTCATCTGAGTATCCTTTCAGAATGTTAGATTTTCACCTTAATAAGGCATAATTGCCCCGTTAAGAACACCTCTATTTAATATGGACTAGAGATAATGGTCAACACCGTTTAGAGGTTTGATCTCACAAAAACATGGGTATGTTACATTTTTGCAACAGTTTTGTTAGGAATTCGGGCCAAATATTAAACTTTTAGTAAGAATGCCCAACTTTCTTGCAGAATTTATTACAGTTGTATAAAACCAGCCATAGGCCTCAAACCGTCTTTTACTTGTATAAATAGGGCTGTCTACCGCACGAACCCTAGCGCCCCTAAATTTAAGCCGATTCACAAACACCCAATCTTCGCTATACTTGTTTTCTTTGGGAAATCCCCCTACATCTTTAAACACATGCATGGGTAAACAAAGGCCCTGGTGCCCAGACGGCAAATCAAAAATCTGTGCCATCTCATTGCCAATAAATCCATTAATGGCACACGCCCAGGGACCGTCGTCTAAAAAACGCAATGGGGAAAAGTAATAAATATTTCGTGCTGAAGCATTGTGTTGAATTTCTTTAGAAAGAATCGCATGCAAGCGACTCAAAGCAATAGGAGAAATGGCAGTATCAGCATGTAAAAACAAGACATACGGTCGTGTGGCTTGGGCTGCGCCATCATTCATGGCTTTAGCCTTTGTTTCTCCAGTCGTTTCAACCCATTGAACCCCCATAGGCAGGTCTTCTATAGGATCTTCTGAAACCATAAGGATTTCTGTATGAGGAATAAAAACTGACAGCTGCTGAAGCAGCTCCATATGCTGCGTTTCTGAAAGTGCAACCGGTATAACTATGCTGAGTAAATCTGCCTTTTCTTCCATTCTTTTGTAACGCCTAGTTTGTGAGCAAATTGATATTTATGCTTTTATGCTCGTTTCATATGAGATACAATACGGGCTTGGGATTTTGAATGAAACAATAATTTGATTCTTTTATGAGCAATATAAGCGGCGTAAAATTTGCTCTCCCTACGGGGGAAGACAATATTGATTTTGCCATCATACTTCCGATAGAAGATGGTGGACCAAAACAAGATACTCTTACAATGATTCGTCCTAATCGACTGGTCAGGGTGATGGCGCGTTTCTTGGCGAGCCAGGATATCTATTTCCGCTCCTCTGGCGGAGACGCACTTCTCTTACATTCTTTGCCTTGCGTGGGCGGGGAAGAGGACTCCGTTGAAACACAGTTAGAATTCATGGAAAATGCTGCGATAGAGCGCTGCGTATTTTTGATTGGTCAAAAACGCGATGATATTGATAAAGCTTGGTGTGCATTTAAGGGCAAACTGAAAACGGCCATTGAAAATATAAAAAGTGATGTCCAAGAATCACCCTTTCTTCCTCAGGATAATAAATTCTCTCGTACAGGAATTACGGTTTTGACTGCATTGGTTCGAGAACTTTGCGAGCATACCGTTGACGATCATAAAAAAGGGCGACAAGAGCTTTTAAGAGAATTGTCCGACTATATTGTTTATAGCCCCAATCGTGGCGATAAATTCAAAGCGCGTGTGAACAATATGTTGAACACACCTGTTGAAGACAACCGTGAGGCGCGTATATTCCAAATGCTTTACGGTCGCTCTGTTCTGCCTGCCGATGCACACAAAGATGAAGCGCCAAAACCAATACCACAGCGCGAAGAATACTTCCCTGAATAGCTTTCCTCTTGGCATTCAAAAAACAATTGTGTAGCCTTTGGCAAAAGAATACACCCGTAAAATGAAGCGC
>CAXRKA010000084.1:0-4347 GCA_964231155.1 Alphaproteobacteria bacterium
TTCATCACCAAGGATGTCTGTAAGAACAGCAAACTTCTCTTCTTCTTTGATCAAGCCCATGGCAATACCTGCAACTGGCTTTTTCACTGGCACACCAGCATCCATCAAAGATAGGCATGTTCCACATACAGTTACAATAGAGGAAGAACCATTTGATTCTGTGATCTCAGATACGGCACGGATTGTATAAGGGAATTCTTCTTTGGTTGGCAAAATAGCATTGATAGAACGCCATGCCAAACGACCGTGACCAATTTCACGACGACCTGGAGAACCAAAACGACCTGTTTCACCAACAGAATATGGTGGGAAGTTATAGTGCAACAAGAAACTTTCTGAGTATTCACCAGATGGCTCATCAATCATTTGCTCATCGGATGCTGTACCTAAAGTTGTCACAACAAGAGCTTGTGTTTCACCACGTGTGAACAAAGCAGAACCATGAACACGAGGAAGAACTTCAACTTCAGCAACAATTGGACGAACTGTTTTTGTATCGCGACCATCAATACGCTCTTTACCATCTAGGATGTTAGAACGCAGGATATGGGCCTCAGCCGCTTTGAAAGCTTCGTTGAACTGTTGTTCACCTAAGCCGTCTTCGGCTTCTTCATCAATAATGTCTTCTTTGGCTTTCGTTTTAGCTTCAGAAATCGCTGATTGACGATCCAATTTATCTTTGATCGTATACGCTTTCTCTAATTCTGAGCCGACAGTTTTCTGAATATCAGCCACAACAGCTTTTTTATCAAAGCTTGGCTCAGGCAGATCCCAAGGCTCTTTGGCACAATGTTCAGCCAATTCAATGATGGCATCAATAATAGGTTGGAAACCTTTCCAACCAAACATAACAGCACCAAGCATGATTTCTTCAGATAGCTCATTGGCTTCTGATTCAACCATCAATACACCTTCGCGTGTACCGGCAACAACAAGGTCAAGTTCGCTCTCTTTTGTTTGCTCTATTGTTGGGTTCAATACGTATTCGCCATCAATATAACCAACACGAGCGGCGCCAATTGGGCCCATGAACGGTAAACCTGATATGGTCAAAGCTGCAGAAGCTGCAACTAAACCAACAATGTCTGGGTTATTTTCGTCATCCATGCTCAAGGCTGTGCATACAACCTGAGTATCATTCTTAAATCCATCAACAAACAATGGACGGATCGGACGATCGATTAAACGTGATGTCAAAACTTCTTTTTCAGTTGGTCGGCCTTCGCGCTTAAAGAAACCACCAGGAAAACGGCCAGCGCCATAAAATTTCTCTTGATAGATCACTGTGAGAGGGAAAAATGAAGCATTTGGATCCCCTTCTTTCTGTGCAGTTACAGCTGCAAAAACTGTTGTATCGCCATATTGTACTTTAACAGCACCGTCAGCTTGGCGCGCTATTTTGCCTGTTTCCAAAACCAGTGTTTTGCCGGCAATTTCTAATTCTTTCTTGTAAATATCAAACATAAAATAATCTCTTTTCTTTCCTTTTTACTTACATATTTTTACAAATAACAGATAAAGCCGAAGCGGGTTGTTTTAGTTTAAACGTGCGTCGGCTTTATCAAACATTCTCAATTCAATGGGTTTACTTACGTATACCAAGTTCTTTAATAATCGTCTGGTAGCGCTTAAGATCTTTATCTTTAAGGTAATCAAGAAGATTACGGCGCTTAGATACCAACTTTAATAGACCAATGCGGCTATGAAAGTCGTGTTTGTGTTCTTTCATGTGCTCAGTCAAGTTTAAGATACGCTCTGTCATAATAGCGATCTGTACTTCAGGTGAACCAGTGTCATTGGCTGCCTGAGCATATTTTTTGATGAGCTCGTCTTTCTTTTCTTTTGTAATCGACATCGTTCCTACTTTCTTTTTATATGTTTCATATGTTTAAAAGACGCATTGGCTTTAAAATACCTTTATCGATGCGGGCTATAGCAAATGGACCATTATCGTCCCAAACTAACACCTTTTCCTCTGTTAAGAGGTCTTCGACGCGCTTAAAATCATGCTCATTATTAAAGCTTAGTCGTTGACCATGCTTAAGTCGCTGCGCCTCCTCATCGCTTAAAGTGACAGCCGGGATGTCGTCTAGCACATCACTGAATGAGGTGAGAATCAACTCTCGGGGCGTAGACTGCATCATTTCTTCTAGCTTTTCCAGAGAAATCGACGCTTTTAAGCAGAATTGCCCAACAAAATCACGCCTTAAGAGAGAAATATGACCTACTGTGCTCAAAGCCAAGGCTATATCACGTCCAAGAGAGCGTATATAGGTACCTTTACCGCATTCGACCTTAAACTCATCGTGGTCATCGTCGTGGCGCTGAACATGCTCTAAATTTAGGATTTGGATAGGTCTTTCTTCAAGCTCTACATCCTCCCCAGAGCGGGCTTTCTTATAGGCACGCTGACCATTTACCTTAATGGCAGAATATGCTGGAGGGCGCTGCATCACTGTGCCTGTATATTGAGAAAGAATGGCTTTTATATCATCGAGTGATGGTCTATGTGTTGAGGTTTCTATGACCTCACCTTCACTATCATCTGTGGTGGTTTGCTTGCCCCATTCAATAATGAACGTGTATCCTTTACTGGCGCCTTGAATAAATTCAATCAACTTGGTTCCTTCACCAAGTGCCATGGGCAAAACACCTGAAGCTAAAGGGTCAAGTGTTCCAGCATGACCAATCTTCAATGGTGAAAGAAGATATTTTACCTTATCCACGGCCTGACGAGAGGACATGTTCAAGGGTTTATTGATGTTTAGAAAACCATGGAGTGGATATTTTTTACGTGTCGATTTCATCTGTGCGATCCAAAATATCATTAATGCGCTCAACCTTGGCATATGAACGATCGTATTCAAATTTAATCTTGGGTGTATATTTCGTGGTCATCTCTTTGGCGACAGAGTGAGAAAATTCATGAGAGTTGCGATTCAGATCATCAATCAGATCCTGATTGCTGTTCTGTCCCAGCTCACTGACAAATGCTGTTGCATGCTTTAAGTCTGGAGATACTGAAACCTCTGAGACCGTAATCATTTTCCCACGTAAGGCAGGATCATGAAAGTCTGCACGCATAAACACACCAGCCAAGATATGCCGGACGCGTTCACCAACCTTAAGCTGGCGCTGAGATGGGGCTTTGTGATAATGGCTCATAGTTTTACAACTTTGGATAATTTATAATTTTATTAGCTGGTCTTTTGTGCGTAATAATTCTGTCTTTTTTTTTAAGAACTTCAACCAAAGACATAAACTCTTCATCTTCAGCTTTAATATTTTGGCGCATTTTCTGAAGTTCCATAAGCTCTTCATTAGATAATTCAGCCAATGTTTTATAATATCCCAGACCTTGAGGGGATATAATGCGCCACCATTCTGACCATTGTTTGGGATGCGGTTTCTCTGCAACATAGTCTGTAATCACATACCCTAAATCTGTATAGCCTAAAAATTGTTCTGCTTGCCCATTCTCGTCAATGTATGTTAAAGCGGTTCGAAATATAACTGTTCTATCTTTTATGCCATACATTAATTTTATAATTTTATATGGATCAAGTTTATCAATAATTGGCTGCGCCAAAGCACCAGGAAAACCATCAAGTGCAACAATGTCTATGGCGCTGTCTTGAACGATAAGTGGCTCTTTATAATGTGCCCAGGCTTGCTTAGCCTTATTCATTGAAATCTCACCAACATCAAAAGTTTGAATTTCAAAGCAATTTGGAGGAGTTGGTTTTTGCTCAATACTATAGATATCGCTCAAACCAGAATGCTCAATAACATTATTAAAGGTATGAACCTTACCTTTGTTTCCAGTCACGAAAATAATATTAAACATGTGATTTTACACCCGAGAAATAACTTACGAATGTATCTTAGAGTGTTCTGGCAATTTCTTCAATGATGTAAGCCTCAATAATGTCACCAACTTTAATGTCATCATATTTTTCAATAGAAATACCACATTCAAAATTTTGTTTGACTTCTTTTACATCATCTTTTTCACGGCGTAAGGTATCAATTTCACCTTCATAAACGACAACATCGTCACGCAACAATCGCAGTTTTGAATCTCTAGTCACAAAACCTTCTGTGACCATGCAACCTGCAATATTCCCTACACTTGAGATGGAGAACACTTGGCGAATTTCGGCATAACCAATGATCTTTTCTTTCTCTTCTGGAGACAATAGACCTTCCATCGCTGCTTTCACATCATCTAAAGCGTTATAGATCACGTTATAATACTTAATTGTCACACCATCACGCTTTGACAATTGGCGTGCTTGCGCATTGGCACGAACGTTAAATCCAATAATGTGGGCGTGTGCAGTATTG
>CAXRKA010000085.1:0-4657 GCA_964231155.1 Alphaproteobacteria bacterium
GGCGAACAGGGTTGACAGATGGACCACCAATTTCGATGCGTGGATCATCTTTAAGTTCAGGTCCCCCATCAATTGGAGAACCATCACCACGGAAAATACGACCGAGAATATTTTGTGAGAAAACAGTCTGCATGGGGTGGCCAAGGAAGTGAACAGTTGAGTCTGTTGAGAAACCTTTGGCCCCTTGGAAAATCTGAAGTGAAACGATATCACGGTCCATACGAATAACCTGTGCGAGGGATTTCATATCACCGTCTTGTACAATAGCTAAGTCATTGAAGCGAACAGCATCAGGTCCAAGTGTTTTGTCGTTAGGAACGCGTACTTTGATAATGTCGCCGATGATTTCAAGGATGTTGGAGTATTTCACTAATGATTGAGCCATATTTTTTGTCCTAGTTTTGTCTCTTAATTTATGTCTTTTTCAGCTATCTAGTAATGTATGCGTAATTGAGAGGATTTTTCCCAAAGAGTCAACACATAATTGTAATTTTGTTGCCAAAAATTATAACGATTCTCACGCTATTTTTTTAGACGGAACGAGTATAGACAAAATAAGAAAAGAGTGAAGCAGAAATTTAGAAAATAGCTTCACGTGAAATGGCTTATTATGATGTAGGGATAAGGATTAACGGTGACTTATCCCTCTTCTGAGGTGTTTCAACAGTAGCAATTTCTCCGGCAAACTCTACAAGCTCTTGTTTATATTTATCAGGTGATTTTTCTTTTTGAGATCGCTGAATGTGTCCCTCAATGATTTCTTGTCTTCTTTTGACAAACATGGCTTGTTTGTCGGTAATACCTTGGTAATCTTCCAATCTTTTTTGTCCAGCTTCATCTCCGTGGTGAGCATAGGCATTTAAAATAGTATTTTTGATGGCATGTTGAAAATAAAATAGAGCAATGTCATATGTCTTGCTGGTTTTTTCATAGAAATAAGGTTTTGCGTTTTCATAAGCATCGCGTTGCACATAAGGACTTCTCTGATAAAAGTTAGCATAAATATACCTTAGCGCATCCTTACATTGGTCGATGTGTCTTGAAGCAAAAAACCATAAACAGCTAAGTGAGTATATTTTATGAGCACTTATGGGCTGCCCATAGTTGAACTGGATTTACGTAAAGTTGGAAGTTGGTTTATCGTGCAGCGACAACAAGACAGTCGCGCAAACGAGAACAGGCGTCATGCGCTGTGCTCGCATCAATATTTGTAATCCGTGCACGGAACATCAAGCCATTTCTTGTCTTCAGAGGGACAACGGCAGCTTGTGCATAAGAAGGAAGATTCTCTTCGAGTAAAGAGCGTGCTTGTGAAATGGCTAAGTCACTTTTAGCGCGTGTTTTATAAGCGCCAACTTGAATGCTCCATTTGTTATCTGAGGCTGCTTTTTTATCATAAGCCTTTAAGCTTGTAACATCTTTGGCTTGTGGAACGATCAGTTTAGATGAAGCAACCAGTGGATTTTCAGACCATTGTGGTTTCATAGACGGTACAGGCGGCAGTTTAGCACTGCGTGAACTATTACTCGCCACACGAACAGAGTGTCCATTCACACGGTCAAAAGTCTCATTCAGTATAGCTGTCATATGTCTGTTACGTGACTTTGATGTGCGTCCACCAAAGACAACACCAATCAAGCGTTGGTTTCCTTTCACAGCCGATGTGGCCAGGTTAAAGCCAGCAGCACGAATATAGCCTGTTTTTAAGCCGTCCATGCCTGGATATTTTGTAAGAAGGCGGTTGTGGTTCTTGTAAGTCTTTCCACGATATGTCCATTGTTGTGTTTTGAACATGTGATAATAGTTTGGGAAATACTGCATCATGGCTCTAGATAATAGAGCCATATCGCGTGCCGTTGATTTTTGATCTTTGTGATAAAGGCCTGAAGCATTACGGAAGACTGTCTTTTTCATACCCAAACTTTTGGCACGCTGTGTCATAAGATTAGCGAATTCCCATTCACTCCCCCCAAGCTCTTCTGCCAAAGCAGCGGCTACATCGTTGGCCGACTTTGTAATTAATGCATAAATGGCATCACGTACTGTAATACGATCACCAGCTTTAAGTTTAAGGTTAGATGGTGGCTGAGCTGCAGCATGTTTAGAGATCGTAATATACTTATATTTGTGAAGTCGACCTGTTTCCATGGCTTCAAAGGTCATGAACAATGTCATGATTTTTGTCAAAGAAGCGGGATGAAGGCGCTTGTCAGCGTTGCGGGCTCTCAAGACTTGGCCCGTTTGTGCATCCATAACAACAGAAGCATATTTAGGGTTAGGGCGTGCATGCGAGGTCTGTGTTAGGGCAACAACAAGAAGACCTGCCACAATCAGGCAAAGGCATTTTAAATGGCAAAGTCTAATCTGTTTTGTCACTCTCTCACCGAACACTTGGGATGAATAAATTAGATATTACAATAGTTTAATAAACGAGGCTAAATAAAATATTAACTGATAAATTCATCATAACCCGAGAAAGCCTAGATAATCAAGGGTGCAATCACGTAAGCTATTCAGTTTTTAATTGCACTTTTATGTGTTGAATAAGATTGGGAGTGGTTTGTTTGATCAATTCAATAACCGTCAAGAACATGTCATCTCCATAATAATAGGGGTCTGGCATGTCTTCACCTTTAAAACCATCTGAAAAATCTAAGTACAGTTGCACATTATTAATGGGAACACCATTTGGGCACAAACGTGTGAGGTAGTCTTTATGCTGCTCCGTCATGGCCAGTATTAGGTCAAAATCATAGAAATGGCGCTTTTCTATTCTTTGAGCTGTTTGATGAGAAATATCAATGCCAGCTTGTTCGGCAAAGAACACAGAGCGGTGATGTGGTGGCTCTCCTTGGTGCCCGCCATAAGTGCCAGCACTATCAACAACGACGTGAGGGGTGAGCTTTGCCTCTTCTACGGCATGCTCAAGAAAGCCGTGTGCCGTCGGGGAGCGACAAATATTGCCAGTACAAACCATAAGGACATTGTATTGTTGTGTCATGTTTGGCACTATAGCCATATAATTTTTTTATATCTAGTCAGGTTTTTGATTTTGCTTTTTGCAGTTTCGTGCTAGACATAATTAAAGAGAAAGAAGGATAAGGCCCTTATGAAATTTGCATTGACCATCGCAGAAACAGATCAAGCAGCACAACGTGCTAAAGATATAGCAGAGCATTATGATGTGGTTGATAATCCAGCGGATGCTGATGCGCTTATTGCTCTTGGGGGAGATGGGCACTTTCTTAAAACACTCCATGAAAATTTTGATACAGGTTATCCAGTGTTTGGTATGAACTGTGGATCTGTTGGTTTCCTTATGAATAAGTTTTCAATTGAAAACCTTGACCAGCGTGTCAAAAATGCACGCCATGTGACTTTGCACCCATTAGCCATGCAGGCTCGTGATGCAGAAGGTAACACAAGAAAAGAACTGGCCGTCAATGAGGTTGCTCTTCAGCGTTCTTCTCCTCAAACCGCTAAGATAGAAATTAAAGTTGATGGTGTTGTTATGATGGAAGAGTTGATGGGAGATGGTATTATTGTTG
The DNA here is from genome assembly GCA_964231155.1 of Alphaproteobacteria bacterium. GTDB lineage: Bacteria > Pseudomonadota > Alphaproteobacteria > Micavibrionales > SZUA-601 > CAXRKA01. The sequence continues at coordinate 3,549 of CAXRKA010000085.1, forward strand.
CCACACCCATTGGGAGCACAGCATATAATCTCTCTGCTGGTGGGCCGATTTTACCATTAAGATCAGAAACATTGGCTTTAACACCTGTATCTCCATTCCGCCCACGTCGTTGGAGAGGCGCAATATTGGATCATACAGTAGAATTTGAGCTGACAGTTCTGGAGCATGAAAAACGCCCCGTTTATGCCACAGCTGATAGTCGTATGGCTGAAAATGTAATTTCAGTGACAGTGAAAGAAGATAAGAGCAAAGTGATGCATATGTTGTTTGATGCGGATTATGGTCTTGAAGATCGCATCATCAAGGAACAATTCACCACATAATTAATTGACATAATAATTATGTGTGTTAGTATATTCTTCACTTAAAACAATAGATTAAGAGTCTTATGAAGTTTTTTCAGAGTATGCAGCAGAATTTTATGAAACGGATCCATCTGAGAGATCTAAAAAATTATGCTGAAACTTTTAATCCTACAGACTTTAAAAAAACCATCACACAGCTTGTTAAGCTTCAGGGGCCAATTGATGATGTTGGGCTCTTTAAAACACTTTATGAACGTCTTTATGATTGTCAAAGAGCAGGAGATAAAATTCTACTTGCTGATGTTGAAATAATGCTCTGTGATGCTATTCAAAATGCCAGTGAAACAGTGATGAAAAAAGAAGCATACCGTATTAATATGGTCAATCCTGAAGCAAAAAGGGATAAACAAGACTTATTCACGGTTCTTATTCTTAATATTGATAAGGTGGACATTATTGTAGAAGCGTTCGCCAGAAATCCACGCTACACACTTAATAAACAAGATGAGGCATTGCTCAAAGCAAAGTGGAATAAGTTGGATTTTGATATTTGTGAAAAAGAACAAAAACATAAAGTTGATGTGCGTGATCAAACCCAAAGGGTTTTTAGTCGTTATAAAAGGCTACTTCTATGCCTGAGGTCAATAGAAGGTCAAAATACACCAGTGTTAAGTGATTTGGGGCTTTAATATGAAGTGGCTGAATGAACTACAGGTGAGTTTTCAAAAAAAGCTTATTCAAAATAGGCTGAACCGCCAGCTTTTGAATGCGTACAAAAATCAAGACCATGCAGTTTTCTTGAAG
>CAXRKA010000086.1:0-4379 GCA_964231155.1 Alphaproteobacteria bacterium
CACTACAAATAAGATATTGTGCTTCTTTGTTAATAAACTCATCAAGACGTTGGTTCCGTGTATGCTGTGTCAGATCACCGTGAAGGGTGAGAATATTTTGTGCTTTGAGGTGTTTGGTAAGATAACTTTTCAGTTTTGGAATATTGCTTTTAAGATTACAAAAGATAATAGCAGTGTTCACATCCTGTTCTCTCAGATAAGAAAGTAGAGCCTTGTCTTTATCTGAACGTGAGGCAACGCGCGTGTAGAACTGCGTCACGTTTTCTGCTGTTTTTCGTTCTGGCTCAACAGTGATCTCAATCGGGTCAGAAAGAAATTTCTGTGCAATCTTGCGAATGCCTTTTTCCATTGTTGCTGTGAACATGAGAGTCAGTTTTTTAGGTGGTAGAAGGCGATTGATTTTTTCAATATCTGGAATAAAGCCCATATCCAACATCCGATCAGCCTCATCGATAACAAAATAATCAACCATATGCAGCATGAGACGGCCACGTTCTTGCAGATCAATAAAACGTCCAGGCGTTGCAATAATGACATCAGCACCTTTGCCTAACGACACTTCTTGCTTTTGAGCTGAAACACCACCAATCAGCAATGCATGTGTTAAACCCGTACTTTTTGAATAAAGTTCAAAGTTCTCGCCAATTTGATCAGACAGTTCTCTCGTAGGAGAGAGGATAACAACACGTGGCATACGTGCCCGTGCCCGAACGCGTGTTAGTCGATCAATAATAGGGAGAAGGAAAGCAGCTGTTTTACCAGTTCCAGTTTGTGCAACGCCAATAACGCTTCGTCCCATCATCACATGAGGGATGGCTTTGGTCTGAATTTCAGTGGGGGTTTTATAACCAATACTAGAAAGATTATCTAGGATCTTCGGTGAGAGGCCCAGTTGATTAAAATCAGTTGTGTTTGGTTCTTTAGACATCAAGATCCGATACAAAGTCAGCGTTGGCTTTAATAAACTTATACCGTTCTTCAGCATTGCGGCCCATAAGGCGCTGTATAAGTTGTGTGGGATCCTCTTTATGCTTGTCGTCCAATGTACTTTCCTGGATGTCAGGAATGGTTAGACGCATAAGATTACGATGTTGTGGAGACATGGTTGTCTCTTTTAGGAATTTTGGAGGCATTTCTCCAAGACCTTTAAATCGCGAGATTTCAATCTTTTTGGATTTATCAAATTCACTTTCAATCACTTCATCTTTAGCAAAGTCATCTTGTGCATAAACCACAGTTTTACCCTGGGTTAGCCGATAAAGTGGTGGCATCGCCAGGTAAAGATGTCCATTTTTAATAAGGCCTGGCATTTGCTCATAAAAGAACGTGATGAGTAGGGCGGCAATATGGGCGCCATCTACATCCGCATCTGTCATGATAATAACGCGCTCAGAGCGTAAATCTTCCCACTGGAATTTATCACCAATTTTACAACCCAAGGCTGTTGCGATGTCACTAATTTCCTGGTTAGCAATAATCTTGGCTTTTGAAGCACTGGCAACATTTAAGATCTTACCACGAAGAGGTAGAATAGCCTGTGTTTTACGATCACGTGCTTGTTTAGCTGAGCCGCCAGCACTATCACCCTCAACAATGAAAATCTCAGTGCCTTCAGCTTTTTTGCTTGAGCAGTCAGCAAGTTTTCCAGGGAGGCGCAAACGGCGTGTCATTGTCTTGCGTTCCATTTGTTTTTCAGCACGACGATCTAGACGCTCTTGCACACGTTTAAGGATGGCTTCAACCAACAGCTTGCTTGTGGTTGTGTTTTGACCTAGCCAAAGGTCAAAACTGTCACGCACAGCATTCTCAACCCAGCGACTGACTTTTGGGCTGGATAGTTTTTCTTTGGTTTGACCTTGGAATTGTGGATCTTTGATAAAAGCGGAAAGAACAAATCCAGCACCATTCATAACATCATCAGCCGTCATCTGGTTGGCGTTTTTCTGATTGAGAAGTTCAGCGTATTTACGCATACCGCGTGCTAGAGCGGATCTAAATCCACTTTCGTGTGTTCCACCCATCGGTGTAGCAATTGTGTTACAAAAAGAATGTGCAAAGCCTTGATTGTTTGTTGGCCAAACAACAGCCCATTCAATGCGGCCATTTTCACCCTCAAAAGTGGCAGAACCAGAAAACATGTCTGTTAAAGTCTCTTGGGCACCTAAGGTGTCACCCAAGTAATCTTTAAGACCATTGGGGTAGTGGAATATAGCTGTGGATTCAATTGTTTCGTCGGCTTCATCCTCAGAGCAAGACCAATGAATTTTAACACCTGAATAAAGATAGGCTTTTGATTTAGCAATGTTGTGTAGCTTAGTGGCTTTGAGTTTGATGTTTTCACCAAAAATCTCTTCATCAGGCCAGAAGGTTACAGATGTTCCACGACGATTGCTGATGAAACCAAGTTTTTCAAGTTTGTTCACGGTTTCGCCACGTGAAAATTCTTGGCGATAAAGTTGTTTGTCACGGGCAACTTCTACAATCATTTTCTTTGATAGGGCGTTCACAACAGAAATACCAACACCATGAAGACCACCAGAGGTAGCATAGTTTTTACCAGAGAACTTTCCACCAGAATGCAATGTTGTGAGAATAACTTCCAAAGCTGATTTTTTAGGATACTTCGGGTGAGGGTCAACAGGAATGCCTCGACCGTTATCAGTGATTGTCACACTATTATCATCATTCAGTATAATTTCAATCTTATCAGCATGGCCAGCAACGGCTTCATCCATGGCATTGTCAAGAATCTCTACGACGAGATGGTGTAAGGCACGGCTATCAGTACCACCAATATACATGCCTGGACGGCGTCTAACTGGTTCAAGTCCTTCAAGAACTTCAATGTCTTGTGCGGTATAACTGTTCTTCTTCACAGCCTTTGATTTGGAGAGTAGATCATTCATGGGGATGATTATGGCCATCGCAATAGAAAATGCAAGGCTCTTAGTACTTAGTAGCGCGTTAAGATTTCATATTTTAAGATGTTGTGACAATATCCACACATTGATCAATATATGAGGGCTTTGCCTTATGAAATATTTCAATCAAACGACAGTTACAATTGTTGCTTGTTTATGTGCAGCTTTGTTTCTTTATATACGCCATGGCGGTGGCGGTTCTCCTGAGCCACGTCAAGTGCGTTACCAGTCTATGAATGTCGATGAGAGTAGGGCTCAAGACCTTCGTAAAGCCCGTGAAGAAAGAAAAATCAATTTGCCCGATGGTTCAGAACTCGGTGCTGAATTTGTTCGAGAGCAAATCAAATTGATTAGTGAAACACCGTTTGAAGATAAAGATCTATCCTTTGCTCTGCGTATCCCTAAAACATGGAATTCCTCACCATTAGATCGTTTTGTTATACCGGGCATGGAGAATGATTATTCTATTTTGACACCTGTTGCAAAATACAGCGGCCCACCGATCATGTCTTTACAACCGTTCGTTGAAGTTAAAACAGTGCGACTAACAAAGGATATTGACCTTTATCCTTATGCTCAAATCTATTTTAAAGAGCAGGCGATTGCTCCAGAGACAATCCAGATGCGTGATGATGGATCAGTCGACGCTCTTTATGTTCAAGTTTTCCAAGGCACGCAAAGCTATGCTATTCGTGCTCGATTTTTTAAGCAGGGAGATATGGCTGTCAGTGTGCATGTTGCATTGCCTCTCGAGGCCTATGGGAAGTACAAACATCTGTTAGGACTTATTATCAATTCATTCCAATTTGAAAATCCATTTGTCAAAGATGTGGAGCAGAAGAGTAGTTTTCGATTGCTCAATATTTTGAAGTTCAATCATTATGAGTCATGGGTGGCGTCTAACATTAATCGCACATCAACGGCCGATGCTTCACTTAAGCTTATTCATCAAGATAAACGTGGTGGCGTGGTCAATGGTGCGATTTATATTCGCTCTATTCGAAAAGATCGCTTTACGGGTATTGATCTGGATGCAGCGCTTAAAATGGAAATTAAGCGCATAGAAGATAAGGGCTACAGGCTTTCTGGTTCATTGGGGGATAAACCACTGCCCGATACTTTGGCAGAAAGCTATCCTGAAAGCGTCCGTAAAACTTATAAGGTTCAGCCGGACGATGGAAATAAAGCCAATGAAACTCAAGATGACTTTAGCCGTGTACAATATGGCAGTGCCACAACCGATGTATATTTAGATACGTCTATTGTGTCTACGCCAAAATACTATGTTTTCTTTAGCATGCTATCACCAACACCAGATAGCAATTATAGGGTTTGGGCACAAAACCAATTTGGTTATCGCCAGACGCTCGACTCGCTTGTGATTAGAGAATAATCTTTATCTGCGTTAATGCTTGACAATAGGCGCTTTTTCTCTATAAATGCGCTTATTCCAACTGT
>CAXRKA010000087.1:0-6541 GCA_964231155.1 Alphaproteobacteria bacterium
TTTGGACGTGGCACGTATTGCAGGTGTAAACCTTCCACCCAACAAAAGAGGTGTTATCAGTTTGACCTATATCCATGGGATTGGTGAAACAACAGCGCGTAAGATTCTTGAAGCCGTGAATATTTCACCGGATAAGCGTGTGAAAGATTGGGACGATCAGGATGTTGCTAAAGTGCGCGATGAGATTGATGCACGCTATACTGTTGAGGGTGATCTACGCCGTGAAGTGTCAATGAACATCAAACGCCTAACAGAACTTGGTTGTTATCGTGGCTTGCGTCACCGTAAGCGTCTTCCTGTTCGTGGTCAGCGTACACGTACAAATGCCCGCACACGCAAAGGTAAGGCGATACCGATTGCTGGTAAGAAGAAAGTCACTAAATAATAAAGAGTTGAATTAAAGGATATTCTCATGGCTAAAGCACAGTCTAGAAAAAAGAAAAAAATCAAAAAGAACATCACTGAAGGTGTGGCTCATGTCAACTCAACCTTCAACAATACGCTCATTACAATTACTGATAAGCAAGGTAATGTGATTGCTTGGTCTTCTGCTGGTGCACAGGGCTTTAAAGGTTCACGTAAATCAACACCATATGCTGCTCAGGTGGCCGCGGATGTTGTTGCACGTTCAGCACAAGAACATGGCTTAAAGGAGCTTGATGTTCGCGTGAAGGGCCCTGGCTCAGGACGTGAATCAGCTTTACGTGGTTTGCAAGGTGCCGGTCTAAGCATCAAAACCATTAAGGATGTGACACCCATCCCTCATAATGGCACACGCCCACCTAAGAAGCGTCGCGTCTAAGATTTCTAAGCAGATAATATTTGTATAACCAAAAGAGAGGCTCATCGTGATACAGAACAACTGGATTGAACTGATTAAACCAGAAAAGATTAATATCGAAGAAAAGCAAAACCGTGAAACAGAGCGTTTCGGTGTTGTTGTTGCTGAACCTTTAGAGCGTGGTTACGGTGTAACTATTGGTAACGCGTTACGTCGTATTCTTTTGTCATCACTGCAAGGTGCAGCGATCACATCTGTTAAAATTCCTGGTGTTGTTCATGAGTTTTCTGCCATTCAAGGGGTGCGTGAAGACGTGGTGAACATGGTCCTTAACATCAAAGAAATTGCTGTGAAAGCTCACTCTGAAGGCAAAAAGACAATGACTTTGAAGAAAAAAGGTCCAGGCGAAGTCACAGCAGCCGACATTGAAACAGGTTCAGAAGTTGACATCGTTAACCCTGATCACGTGATTTGTACGTTGGACCGTGACACTGAACTTGAAATTGAGTTCACAGTGGATACAGGTAAAGGTTATCGCCCAGCACCTAAGAACCGTCGTGAGGATACACCAATCGGTGAGATACCAATCGACAGTATCTTTTCACCTGTGCGTAAAGTGTCTTACAAAGTTGAAGATACACGTGTTGGCCAGATCACTGATTACGATAAATTGACAATGGAAATCGAAACAAACGGTACAGTCACGCCTGAAGACTCTGTTGCTTTTGCCGCACGTATTCTTCAAGACCAACTGTCTGTTTTCGTGAACTTTGATGATCCAGAAGTTGATGATGCAAAAGAAGAGAAAGACGAATTGCCATTCTCTAAGCATCTTCTTCGTAAGGTTGAAGAACTTGAGCTTTCAGTGCGTTCAGCAAACTGTTTGAAAAATGACAACATTGTTTACATCGGTGACTTGGTACAAAAATCTGAGTCTGATATGTTGCGTACACCAAACTTCGGACGTAAATCTTTGAATGAGATTAAAGAAGTTCTTGCTGGTATGGGCCTTGGCCTAGGTATGCCTGTACTTGAGTGGCCACCAGAGAACATTGAAGCTCTAGCGAAGAAATACGACGATCCATTTTCTGCCTAAGGCAAATCAATAAGCGCAATGGGCGCTGACCTCAGCTTTGACTTATGAATGAGCTTGGCTAGGAACTAAAATCCGTACCCTGAGGGGTGCAAAGATACGCCACTGAAGTGGTGTGACAAAGGAGACTAAAATTATGCGTCATAATAAAGCATATAAAAAATTGAACCGTACAACATCACACCGTAAAGCATTGTTTGCGAATATGGCGGCATCTTTGATTAAGCACGAGCAGATTGTTACAACTTTAGCTAAAGCCAAAGAACTACGCCGTGTTGTTGATAAAATGATTACACTTGGTAAAAAAGGCGGACTGTCTAACTATCGTCTTTTATTGTCTTCACTCCGTGATGAAACACAGACACGTAAGGTGTTCAGTGTTCTTGCAGAGCGTTATAAAGACCGCCAAGGTGGCTATACACGTGTTATGAAGGCTGGTTTTCGCTATGGTGACGCAGCACCACGCGCCGTGATTGAATTGGTTGATCGTGATCCAGAAGCAAAGGGTCAAGACAGCGGACCGACATCTATCGCAGCAGAAAAGAGTGATGAAGATTTCATCGCACAGGTTGAAGCTGCGGCAAAGGCACAGGAAGATGCTGAAAAGTCTAAGAAAGCTGAGCCTAAAAAGACAAAAGCTAAACAAGAGGAGAAAAAAGACGATAAGAAAGATGCTAAGAAAAAAGCATCAACGTCTAGGAAAGCATCTGAAAAGAAGGATGCATCGAAGAAAAAAACAACGGCTAAAAAAGCCTCTTCTACGTCTAAAAAGACAACCACGAAGAAGAAGACGGATAAATAGCTTTTTTACTATTTATTCACTTGCAAAGGCTATGTGATATGTTAAATTTATTCTATGAATAAACCTAAGTTAAAAATTTTAATTACTGGTGCAAGTGGATTTTCTGGCCATCATATGGCACGTTTATTTGCCAAGGAATTTGATGTTGTAACTCATGCACATCATCAAAAAATAACTAACCGTATGGCAGTGTATGATTTTTATGGTGATTTATCCAATAAATTCACAACACAGCTCATTTTGGAAGATGTCCAGCCAGATGTGATTATTCATTGTGCAGGACGTGTCCCAGCAAAGAGTCAAAATATCTCAAAAGATGACTTTATACGTTGTAATCATGTGACAACGGCATCTATAGTTTCCGTGGCATCTGAGATGATGGAAAAGCCACATATTATTCTTCCATCAACGGCGGCTGTTTATCCTGTGGAGGATTTTTCAAAATTTGAAATGTCTTTGGAATGGTTCTTTGATAACAAGTTGTGTATTCAAAGTCTTGCGGAAACAGACATCAAATCTCTATCTGATATGAGTGATTATGGCCTTAGTAAACGCCTCTCAGAAGAGGCTTTAGAGAGCTATCGTGGCCCTTGGACGGTGTTTCGCAAGCCAACTGTTGTTGGTACCCATGATGAACGTGGAAATTTTGTTTATCAATCTATATTTCACGTGTTGAATGGCAGTGAGTTTGGATTTAATGATGAAGACATACCCGCTGACAATCTTGGACATATTCGGGAGTATATCACTGTACAAGATATATATTATGCCATGTATTTGGCTATAACCAATAAGCAGAGTTATGGTCAAATATTTAATATTAGTGCATCAGAACCCATGTCAGGTTATGAGGTTCTCAAAAATGTAGCAGAATTTATGTCCGTTGGTCTGCAACGCAATGTGTTTGATGTCGTTACACCATCGCCAGAGCACATCAATATGAAAACGGTTGTTATCATGGATACAAGTCAAGCAAGAAGAATTCTTAACTATCAGCCAGTTACAGATGCCAAACAGGTTTTTTCAGCGGTGTCAAAATTATACTGTAATCCAGAACAAATCAATGATCATAAAGCCACATTAAAATCTATCCTTGCCTTATAGGTCTGCTGGACGACTCACTGGACTTGGTTTATAGTTGTGGTATGAGCGCTCTAAGAAAATTACCTGAAAACCTTGTAAACCAGATTGCTGCCGGTGAAGTGATTGAAAGACCTTCGGCTGTTATTCGTGAGTTGGTTGAAAATGCCTTGGATGCGGGCGCCACTCAGATTGAAGTTACCGTGCGTGATGGTGGTAAAAACTTCATGCAAGTCTCTGATAACGGGCAGGGCATGTCATCTAAAGAACTGGCCTTATGTATTGAACGTCATGCCACATCAAAACTCCCCGAAGACCATCTGGATGATATTCGAACACTTGGGTTTCGTGGTGAAGCCTTGCCATCTATAGGCGCGGTTTCACGGTTAAAAATTATTTCAAATAATGGGCAAGATGGAAGTTTTACATTGTCTGTTGAAGGGGGAAAGCTTTCAGAAGTGCAACCAGCAACACGCAATCAAGGCACAACGGTCACAGTTACGGATCTCTTTTATGCCACTCCAGCACGTTTGAAGTTTCTTAAGGCGGATAGCACTGAGCACCGTTATATCAAGGATACAGTGATTCGTTTGGCTATGGTTCATCCATTGGTTAGTTTTCATCTCAAGGTCAACGATAAAGATGTGCTCAGTCTTGCCGCCCATAACACTATGAGTGAGATGGATAATTACAAGAACCGTCTACAAGATATACTGGGTAAAGATTTTTGGGACAATACAATGCCTCTAGACACTCAAAGAGACGGGTATCAATTGTTTGGGTTTATAGGCTTACCAACCTTTAACTTCGCTCAAAATCAAAAGCAATATTTCTTTGTCAATGGCCGCCCCATCCAAGATAAACTGTTTTATGGTTGTGTACGTGGAGCCTATGGTGATTTGGTGCCTAAGGGGCGTCACCCCATGGTGATTCTGTTTTTGAATATACCCCCAGAAGTTGTGGATATGAATGTGCATCCAGCAAAAGCAGAAGTTCGCTTTCGTGATGCAGGCTTCATACGCGGGCTTTTGGCAGGTGCTATGCAATATGCTCTAAATGAAAATATCAAAGCCGACACCAATCATATGTCTGAGGCAGCTATTTCTGCTTTTCAAGCAGGGAAGGCGAGTTTTGCTTTTGCAGGCGGTCAATCTAGAGGTTATGTACAACAAGGAATAAAGCCGTATCATGCCTCAGAGCATCACAGCAATCATTTTCGTGCGCCAAATCCAGTGGACATAGATACAATGCAAGGTTTGGGCGCTCCCTCCGTGAGGGCTCATACAGAAGGGATGGGTTACACTCAAGATGCAACTCAAGATGAACATCCATTGGGTGCTGTGCGGGCGCAAGTGTTTGAGAATTATATCATTGCGCAATCAGACAATGGTCTTGTTATTGTGGATCAACATGCAGCACACGAACGTTTGGTTTATGAACAAATGAAAGCCAAGATTGATGCAGAGGGCGTGCCTCAACAAGGGATGCTTTTGCCAGAGATTATCGATATCGATAGTGATGATGTCACACTTTTAATGTCACATAAGGATAATTTTGAACGTTTGGGACTTGTCATGGAGCCATTTGGTGATGGTTCGATTTCTATCCAGGCTGTGCCAGCGTTGTTGGGGGAGCGTATTAATTTGCAGCAGATGGTCAAAGATCTTGTTGATCAGCTTAAAGAGCATAAGGGTGATAATATTTTACAAGATTTCCTTTATGAAATATGTGCCACGATGGCCTGTCACGGCTCCGTACGTTCCGGGCGTCGATTGACACTGGATGAAATGACAGCTCTTTTGCGCCAGATGGAAACAACACCGAATTCTGGTCAATGTAATCATGGCCGTCCAACATTTTTAAAACTATCCAAACATGATTTGGAAAAACTTTTTGAAAGAGCTTAGCTATGTCGATGCAATATCCTGACTACGCATTTGAGATTGTGAATAAAGCCTGTGAGGATATCATCTTTGATGGGTGGACGATGCCTGTTCTGAAAAAAACAGCGCATGAGATAGACCTAAGCCCTCACCATGTGAAAGAGGCTTTTCCAAAAGGTGTATCTGACGCCATTTGTTGTTATGCAAGACTCATGGATCAAAAAATGTTGTCTCAACTTGAAAAAGAGGCGGTTGATAAGGACGATTTAAGCATTCGTGGCCGTATTGCAAGAGCCCTTGAGCAACGCTTTAAAGCGATAGAGCCATTCAAAGAGGTTGAGCGTCAAGCTGTTGGTGTGATGATGCATCCCAAATATGTGGCTAAAGGTTCACGTTCAGCCTGGAAAACGGCTGATGCAATATGGACATGGGCGGGTGATACATCTGATGATTACAATCACTACACAAAGCGTTTATTGCTTTCATCCGTGGTTGTAAAATCCACATTATTCTATTTACAAGATGAGAGTGCTGATTTTGTTGATACAAAAGAGTTTGTTCGTCGTCAGCTTGATCAGATTGTTGAGCGCGGGAAAATGATCTCCAAAGCCAAACCCGTTATGAATGGTTTATGGCGTTTTGCTCAACGTTTTCGAATGCATCAATAGCTAGAAACTATACTCTTACGGTATCTTTATCAGACATATCATCTCTCATTGCATTAATATAAGCTTCAATTGGTGTAAGATCACCTTTTCTATAAGCTTCAAGGGCTTTTTGCATATATATAATACGTTGCATTGTTTTATAGGTATCATCTTCTTCTAAAGCCTCTTGAATGCTATCTGCATTGTTGAGTGATACGAAGGAGCTGCTGGATAGAAGAGGTGTTTTTATACCAT
>CAXRKA010000088.1:0-4412 GCA_964231155.1 Alphaproteobacteria bacterium
TTCAAGAAACTGCCTTTGATCATCCAAATCAATCAACCCTTGATCAAGATAGTAATTTGTTAGCTCTAGAAAATCAGCAGATTTCTATCGAGAGCGCTCAATCTGAGCCTCAGCAGATGCTACTGATACGGCTAAAAAAACCAATACTATGAAGAGACGTAAAACAATCATAGCTTCACGCTAGCACAATCCACTTTTCCATTGGTTAAAAACATCCGGCGTGCTTTAAAATTTTTCGCGTCAAGCTCGGCACACGATCTATTGTCTCTGGAATCATAGGCAACCACTGCCCTTCAGGGAGTTGCTTTTTAATATCATGATCAACAGATATCAGCGTACAACGCACATGCAACTCAAGATGGGTGAAAATATGCACAACATGATCCGCAATCACATGATGCTTGTGTTGAAGTTCAATCTTTGAAAAATCATCTTGAGGCAGCCATTCATCCATCAATGGCGCAAGCATATTGGGCAAAATCCCACTGTCTGGCCTTTGAATAAGAAATAGCTCTTGCTCAGCCTCATCAATATAAACATAGGCATTTGTTTTCTTAATGGGCCGTGGTTTCTTCTTGCCTTTATTGGGGATCTTGTCTACCAACCCCTTGGCTTTAGCCACACAGCTTTCAGAAAATATACATTGATGGCACGATGGGCTCTTCGGTGTACAGACCATAGAACCAAAATCCATAAGGCTTTGTGCAAAATCAGAGTGTCGTTCTTCTGGCCAAATTGATTGTGTGAGCTCGGCCAAATATCCATATTCATTTTTAATTGGCGCTTCAATACCAAAGAGACGCGCAACCACTCTCTTCACATTGCCATCAACCACAACCGCCTTTTGATCAAAAGCAATAGCACAAATGGCATTCGCTGTATAATCACCAATCCCAGGAAGCTTTTTCAGACCCTCAACTGTTTTTGGGAAAACGCCTTTATGTTCACCCGCAACAACTTGAGCTGTTTTATGCAAGTTTTTTGCGCGGTTATAATACCCCAGCCCGGCCCATTCCTCAATCACTTGATCTTGGCTCGCTTGAGCTAAATCAAACACGGTGGGCCAAAGCTCAAGAAATCTTCCAAAATAAGGTTTTACAGCTGTTACCGTTGTTTGTTGTAACATAATCTCAGAAAGCCAAACATGATAAGGATCAGCATATTGGCCAGGCTTTGCACGCCATGGCAAATCCCGACGATATTCGTCATACCAATCTAATAAAGGCTGAGCATGTAATTCTTTGTGCCCCATAGTGACATTCTTTTGTGATCGTTATTATTCTATGATATAAACACTGTAGAGAGTTTATCATGGCATCAAAAACAAGAAAACCAGATTCAAACAGACGCCTTTCGGCACGCTACGAGGGCCTTAATCCGTTTTCTATGGTTATGAATACAGCGATAAAAAATCACCTACCACCGAAAACCGAACTGCTTGGAAAAATTATTCTTGAATGGCCCAAGCTTATGGATGGGTTGCCTACTGCAGAAGCCTTACCATCTGGTGTTCAATTCAGACAAGGCAAGAATCAAGCCACACTTCTTCTCAGTACAACAGCTGCCAAATCCCTGGAAATTGAATATGCCGTTCCTCAAACGCTGGACCGCCTCAACCGTTTTATTGGAAAAGATATATTCACAAAGATCTTGATTAAACAAGACCGCGTTATATCTCAAAAAACTGAAACCACATCTACTGAAGTAACCGAAAAGCCGGCCAATGCGAATTATAAATCACTCAAACTTACATCAAAGCTTGACGAGACATTGGCAAAAAAATTACAAACGATCTATCAATACATTCAAGAACGCACACGCACTGTGAAGGAGACAGCACAATGAAATTAAAAATCGTCGCATTCTTTATAACTCTTTTATTTGTAGCCGGATCTGGCTCTTTCTCTCATGCAAGCACCGTGGCTCAAAGCTCTGGTTTGGGCAATGATGATGCTCCCGTTGTTTTTTATGACTTTAGTTCACTCTCTTGTCCACATTGTGCAGATTGGCACAACAATATCCTGCCCCAAATTAAAGAAAACTATATTGATACAGGCAAAGCGCGTATTGTCTTTATGCCTATGCCTTTGAATAGACCTGCACTGATGGGTGAACAAATTGCACGCTGCGTACCAGAAGATCAATATATTCAAGTGATCGATTTCCTTTTTGAAAATCAGAAAAATTGGGCCTTCTCTGGTGACCCAAAAGAAGCTCTTTTACAACAAGCGGCCTTACTTGGTCTAGACCGTGAAAAAGCCATTGCTTGTATTGAGGATAGAGATCTAGAAGAATCTATTGCCAATAGCGCACGTGAAAGTGCTGCCACATATCAAATCCGCTCAACACCGACTTTTGTCTTTGATAATGGGGAGCGCAAACTCAAAGGCACAGGCAACTATGAACGTTTCTCAGGTATGATCGACTTTCTTTATGAACGCCATCTTGGTGAACTTGAGATGAAGAAACTCAAAGAAGAAACATCTTCTGACACAGATACATCAGAGTAAAAGCAGAAAATACAGTTTGAAATCATATAAATAGCTGAAATTCAGTATTATACTGCCTTTTCAGCTATTTTTTGTATTGATTATGACCAAAGAATTTGGTTAAATATTCGTAAATAACTAGAGAAACCCCCCAATATGGTTCAATTCACACGCCTCAATCTTGTTGGATTTAAATCCTTTGCCGATACAACCGCTATCGATATTCTTCCTGGCTTGACTGGCATTATCGGGCCGAATGGCTGTGGAAAGTCAAATTTGGTTGAAGCCTTACGTTGGATGATGGGTGAAAACTCCCCCAAGAGCATGCGCGGAAGCGAAATGGATGATGTTATCTTTGCTGGAACAAAGTTTCGTGCAGCACGTAACTTTGGTGAAGTGAAACTAAATGTCCAGTCTTTAGATAGCCAATACCCTCTTCCCTCTCCCTATGAGAAAGAAGAAGAAGTTGAAATATCCAGACGCATCGAACGCGGCATGGGCTCAGATTACAAGATCAATGGTAAGATTGTACGTGCACGTGATGTCCGCATGTTTTTTGCCGACACAGCAACTGGTGCCCACTCCCCTTCCATCGTTTCACAAGGACGAATTTCTGCCGTTGTTCAAGCCAAACCACAAGAACGCCGTCAAGTTTTAGAGGATGCTGCTAATATCTCAGGCCTGCATACACGCCGTAAAGAAGCGGAACAACGTCTTCGTGCTGCTGAGAAAAATCTCACGCGCGTTGATGACGTTTTAGCGGAAAAAGAAACACTACACCGTTCCCTTGTGCGCCAAGCAGGTCAAGCCAAACGGTATAAAAAGATTTCTGAAGATATCCGCCAACTGAAAGCGGCCCTAGCCTACCGTCAATGGACAGCGCTTCATGAAAAGCAAGCTGGGGCAAAAGAGAAAATGCACGAAGCCAATGAGACTGTGAATGGCTTGAAGAAAACAATTTTTGAAACACAAAAAACTCAAGAAGAGAATAACAATAAGCAACGTCAGCTCCAAAATGAGATGACCGTCTTGCGTGATAAGGTCAACCGCCTTTCACTGGATAAAGAACGCTTGATTGAAAGCCGCCGTCGTGAAGCACAAGAAAAACTCAATCTTGAAACAGATATTGAATCCCTACGTCAAGATATCGATACGCAAACAGCCGCCTATTCTGAGCTTCAAACACGTATTGAAGAGTTAGATAGTAAACGCAAAACCCTGCAAGAGAATATCTCAGGTTTTGAAGAAGATCGCCAAAAGGCTGAACAAGCACGTGATGAAAAACGCTCAGCATTTGATGCGGCTCGACAAGATTACAACCTGAAACGCTCACAGTTCCTCAATCAAGACAATCAGGTTAAACGCCTTGATAGTGATATTATGACTGTGCAGTCAGATATGACCGAATACCAAACGCGTATTGACGTTCTAGAGCAAGAAATAAAAGACTTATCTGATGATGCGCATGCACAAACAGATATCGAACAACATAAGAACGCTATCCAAAGCCTCATTGACACTCAGTGCACAACACAAGAAGAGATTGATGGGTTGACGAAAGAGCTACAAGAGCTGGATCAAAAGCTCCACGACGCTGAAAGACAGGAGCGTGAGGCTTATTCCACTTTTACGCGCATAGAATCTGAAAGAGAAGCGTTAGAAAACCTCTTAGACCGTCAAGTGGAAGACAATGAATTTACACCGATCTCTGAAACGCTTGATGTTCAATCGGGTTATGAAACCGCTGTGATCACAGCGCTTGCTTTTGGTGCAAAAGCAGCTGAAAACGACGCAGAAGCACCACTCTATTGGTCAAGTGTCAACTACAGCAATCTTGCTAAACTGCCTGATGGCGCCACTCCACTTAATGATATCGTTAAGAACGGTCAGGTTTTATCAACATATCTAAGCCAGATTGGTCTC
>CAXRKA010000089.1:0-3836 GCA_964231155.1 Alphaproteobacteria bacterium
GAATAGAAAGAATACCATTCTCAAGGTTTGCACCTTGAACACGCACATAGTCAGCCAATTGGAAGCGGCGTTCGAAGCCACGTGCAGCAATACCACGATAGAGGAACCCTTGGTTCTCTTGATCTTGGTTTTTGGATTGACCACGAACAATCAGACTGTTGTCTTCTGACGTAATATCCAGATCCTCTTCAGAAAAACCAGCGACGGCCATCGTAATACGATAGTCATCCTCTGATATTTTCTCGATGTTATAGGGGGGATAGCTGGATTCATTCGCAGCTTGTTCAAAGGCCTTATCCATCAAATGCGATAGATGATCAAAGCCTATGGTTGAACGGAAAAGTGGAGTTAAATCAAAACGTGTCATATCTGTATCCTCCTTAAGCAATACAGTTTCAGTTTCATTTTTAGGGGAAAGAAGAAGATATAGATTCTATAGCAACTAAACACAGGCCCTTTTAATTGCATGCAAAAGTTGTCATTGTCATCTAGGTCTTATCTAAGCCCCTAGCTCATATGTGGCCCTTATAAGGCACCACATGTATAATAATAACATTGAAGCTTAAAAAGTCAATATTACGGCATGTTTTGTGCACCAGATAGGGTGTATTTATAAAGTTTTATATTCTGACATTTATATCTTAGTTATGAGCAAAGTTGATGTTTTAAAGGGCGTTCAAACCGCAATTGAAATGGCTAAATCTGGTCAGATGGGTCAAGCCAAGGCTCAATTGGTTCATCTCATCCGTGAACAGAATGCAGGCGATGCCGCTGAGCTGGCAGCACGCACACTTGTTTCCATTTCAGCAGATGATTATGAGGCACTTTATGAAGCTTCTGGAGTCTTTCTTAATAATGCTAAATTGGAAGACGCCTTCACAGTTACAGAGCGTATTCTGGCTTTAAAGCCGAATTATGTTCCAGCCTTGAATGCCAAAGGGAATATTCTAAAGCGTGCAGGACAATTGCCAGAAGCACAGCAAGTTTATGAAACAGCGTTAGAGTATGCTGAAGATAAAGAGCAAAAAATAACAGTGGCCATCAATATGCTCTATATATTGCTTGATCGACAGATGTATGACGAGATTATTGAGCAAGGTTTAGAGTATGAAAAGCTTATGCCGGATAGCTTGTCCTTACATTCAGTGATGGCAAATGCCTATTGGCTAAGAGATGAAGATGAAGAAAAGGCTTTGGAGCATCTTCAAAAGGCTATCAAAGCGGATCCAAAGTCAATGTCACCGTATTATGAACTGGCACGTCTCTATTACGAGACAGACGAGAAAAAAACGCGCATGTATTGGCAAAAAGCCAAAGATATTTGTGCTGAAGGTGCGCCCAAAGTTGTTTCGCCTAGAGATTGGGAGTTCATGGACTATCATGCCCGAACAGGCAAGAGTGAGCGTGATCACAATACGCATGAAATCCCAATGGGGAATATCGATGACTATCTTGAGACATCAGAGTATTTTGAGATTGTTGATCAGGGCCCCGATGACGATGACTACATTCTAAAATTTTCAGATGATTTTACATTCTTCCCAGAGAGTTGGGAAATTTGGCGGGATGATATCTTATTTGCTAATCTTACATTTATTTTCCAAGATGCGCGCACCTATTGGTTGCATGGTTATCGTTTTGACAAAGCAACTTTGCCCAATGAATTCAAAACTGAAACGCTGGAAGAACCAGTGCTTTTGATTGGTGGAGAGAAGAATTATTATCATTGGTGGGTGGACTATCTTCCACGTCTCAAAATGGTTCTTGATAAACCAGAGTACAGCAATATCCCTCTTATATTTGGATCAAATCTAACAGGTTTCCAAAAGGATAGCCTTTCTCTATTGGGGATTGATGAAAGCCGCATTTTAGGAATTGATGGCCAGACAGCCTATCAATGTAAAAACCTTATGTTTTGCCATTTCAAGGGGCGCCCTTATGAAACAAAGGGTTTGCCGGATACTTGTACACCAACAGTAAGGCCAGAAGTGACAAATTGGCTACGTGAAAAGTTTAAAGATCATATGGTGCCACGGGATGATTTCCCAAAGCGTATTTTTATATCGCGCCAAGGGGCGTTAATGCGTCGATGCACCAATGAAGATGACGTTTTTGCTTTGGCACAAAACTATGGCTTTGAAAAGGTAGCCAATGAAACACTCTCACTCTCTGACCAGATGGCGCTCTATGCAGGTGCAGAGGTTGTTATGGGCGTTCATGGCGCGGGGTTTACCAATATGCTTTTTTCAAATGAGGGTGCACATTTGATTGAACTCATGTCACAACACAATTTGCCTGATTTTTATGTTGATATAGCCTCTGTGTTGAAACAAAAACACACATTTATTCCAGGCCTTATAACCCGTCTCAATAGTCCAAGTAAGCTCTTGCGGGATTTTGAAGTGGATATTGAGGATGTCAAGAAAGTGCTGGAGAGTTTATGATTGATATCGATCAAGCCATTTCTGATGCAACCAATATGATCAGACGGGGTAAGCGTAAACAGGCTTCAGAACATTTGATGCCCTATGTTATACAACAACCGTGGGGTCTAAAAGCTGAGCAGGCTATGCTGCTTTTGGTGAATGCTTTGCCCAAGGATCCTTGTGTTCTTTATCACTATGGTATTGTTTTGTTGAACAATAAGAACTTTGAGCCAGCCTATATTGCCGCAAAGAAAGCTGTTGAGCTCGATGGAAGCTCGCCAGTGTATTGGAATTTATTGGGTAACACGATGGTGAGCCTTGGTTATGTCGGGGAAGCTGAGAAATGTTATCAAGCCGCTTTGAAACTCAATCAAGACCCAAAAGATGAGCGTCTTCTCAAGAGTAATATTATTGGCGTTTATATCCAGCAAGAACGCTTTCAGGAAGCGCTTGATCTTGCACTTACAATAAAACAATATCTCAAGAGAAATTATAATTTCACCATTATACTTGCCAATATTCACAAAGAGCTCAACCAACCTGAGCAGGCTAAAAGGCTTCTTGATAAGGCAAGGCGCCTTGAGCCTAATAATATGATGACCTATTATGAGTTTGCACGGATTTATCGAGATGCAGATAACGATAAAGCCCGTAAATATTGGGATAAATCAAAGACTCTTGTTGAATCAGGTCAAAGCCCAAATCAGGTGAACCCAACTGATTGGGAAAAAATGGAGTTTTATCTTTGTAAGAGAGGCGCATACCACGATCATCGCCTTAAGAAGTACACAGCCCACAATATAGATAGCTTTTTGGAGCAAGCGGAAGATTTTAAAGTGATTTCCCAAAATGTAGAAACAAATGAAGTGTTACTGAAATTTGAGGAAATAGATATTGTGCCGGACACTTGGGAGATATTTAAGGGTGAAAAATGTTTTGCTAATCTTTCACACCATTTAGATTATTTAGAAGAGTATTTTATAAGATATTGGCATTATTCGGAGGTGCTTTTTGATCATTTTTTGCCAACAGAAGAGACTAAATATACTGTTGCTTATCTTGGTGGGGCACAAAACTATTACCATTGGTGGATTGACTACCTTCCACGTTTAAAGATCATCAATGAAAATGAAGAGCTGAAAAATTTACCAATTCTGATCAATTCAAAGCTGACAGGTTATCAAAAGCGTAGCCTTGAGTTGATTGATTTTGACTTTTCAAGGCTAATCAATGCAAAACCTGGTCATATCCAACACATATCTTCTTTGTATCTTCCGCATTTTAAAGGGCGTCATATGGTTTTTGGTGGCCAACCTAATTATCTTAAACCATTCAATACAATGGCTCAAATCAATTGGATTAGGGAGCAGTATAAAAAATACATGCAGAGTAAACAGGATTATCCAGAAC
>CAXRKA010000090.1:0-8659 GCA_964231155.1 Alphaproteobacteria bacterium
TAAGAAGATAGGGTCATTATATTGTATATTAAGCAGTGCCAGGATCGTATCGTTATTCACATTCTCACGGCCCTTGATTTTAACATGGCGCACAACAAAACCATTTTTTGCTGTCTTCTCAATGAAACTTTCATGGAGTGCTGTTTGAGCCGCAACAAAGGTTCCATTGTGATGTAAGATGATACCTGTAATAAAGAGAATAAAACCCATTAAGACATAACGCTGTGGTTTAGAAAAGAGGCTATGCAGTGGGCCAAGCCACCATATATTCTTTTTCTTCTGTCTCGTTTTTTTCTTACTCTTGCTCATAGCTTTATTTATCTTTTACTGCTTCTCCGATGCGCTTAATCTCCCACCGAAGATCAATGCCAGAATTTTCTTTGACACGTCTGCGCACAGTCTCCCCTAAAGTTTCGAGATTATCGGCTGTGGCCGTTCCAGTGTTAATCATGAAATTGCAATGTTTCTCCGACATTTGTGCACCACCAACCTCAAGGCCACGACAACCTGCTGCATCAATGGCTTTCCAAGCACTGCCGGCACCCGGTGTGTCACGCTCTGGATTGGCAAAGGTTGAGCCCCCTGTACGTTCACGTATAGGTTGGCTTCCTTCACGTTGGGATTTAATTTCTTCCATACGGTTTTGGATTTCACTTTTATCCCCAGGTTGCGCTTGGAAAATAGCATCAACAAAAATCCAGTCTTCTGGAACGTCGCTGTGGCGATAGCTCATACTCATCTCATCCGTTGTAAGATTGTGGAGATTGCCTTGACGATCTATGGCGCGTGCAGAAAGGCAAACATTACTGGTTTCAATACCATAACATCCAGCATTCATACGCAAAGCCCCACCAATTGTTCCAGGTATCCCAGAATAAAACTCAAGGCCAGTGAGACCATTCTCTTGAGCAAAACGTGCAACATTGGCGTCCAATGCAGCGGCACCAGCAATAATTTGTTCTGGATTATTTTCATCAATTTGAATTGAGGCAAATGTTCTTCCTAAGCGGATGACAACACCACGGATACCGCCATCACGAATAATGCAATTTGAAGCTACACCAAGAACTGTAACGGGTATATCAGATGGACAGTTTTTTAGAAAGACTTGAAGGTCTTCAACATCTTCAGGTTTAAAGAGAGCCTCTGCAGGCCCGCCGACACGAAACCAAGAGCTTTGATCAAGAGGGGCATTGACACGATAGCGCCCACGTACTTTAGGCAGTGAATCAAACCAAGTTGGTGCGTCGTTATCTGTTGTTTGTGTCGATACATTCATGACAGATGCTGTCTTCATTTTATGCTGTTTTATTCTGTGTTTGGGTGTTCAGTTTTTCGAGTTCTGCTGGTAGATCATTGGCCCAAAGAGAAATACTTCCAGCACCTAAGCAAATGACAAGATCACCTTTTTGCATCGTATCAGCGATAACAGGGGCGAGATCCTTTCCACTAGCGCCTTCAAAAATGTGAGCGCTCCTGTGTCCAGCTTGAACAAGACCTTTCACAAAATCTTCTTTCTCACGCCCTTCAATCGGCTCTTCACCAGCAGCATAAATATCTGTGATGTAGACAACATCGGCTTCATTAAAGCAGTTACAAAAATCATCAAACAGATCATCAAGGCGTGAATAGCGGTGCGGTTGAAAAACGGCAATCACTTTTCCAGATGTTGCATTCGGGCGTGCATTACGTGCGGCTTGAAGAACAGCACGGATTTCTGAAGGGTGATGACCATAATCATCAATAATTGTAACGCCATTCACTTCACCTGTTTTTGTAAAGCGGCGTTTGACGCCTTGGAAGTTTTGTAAGGCCTCCCGAATAACCATGTCATCTAAGCGGAATTTTTGAGCGATGGCGATGGCGGCCAGAGCATTGAGAACATTATGCTCGCCGGGCATCGGTAAGAATAGATTTTTGATCTCATGTTGTTGAGCACGCAATCGACCATTGATACGAACATCAAAATAGCAGCCCTGTGGTGTGATACGAATATTTCGTGCACGACAATCGGCTTGAGGTGATGTTCCATAAGTAAAGAGAGAACGGTCTGTAACATCTTTCAAAAGGGATTGCACTTCTGGGTCATCAACGCAGACAATACCAAAGCCATAAAAAGGAAGGTTTTGTATATAGTTTTTGAATGCGTTTTTCAGGTTATCAAATGTCCCATAGTAATCGAGGTGTTCTGGATCAATGTTAGTGACAACACCAATGGTGGGGCGGAAATGTTGAATAGAGCCATAAGCTTCACAAGCTTCAGCCACAATCCATTCGCCTTCACCATAATGTGCATTTGTCCCATAAGCATTCACAATACCACCGTTGATGACGGTGGGCTCAAGATCGGCTTGATCCAACATTGTGGCCACTAAAGTTGTCGTCGTTGTTTTGCCATGTGTTCCGGCAATACCAATCGACCATTTGAGGCGCATAATTTCACCGAGCATTTCTGCACGATCAATTACAGGAATACGTTTGTTCTCGGCTGTAACAATTTCAGGGTTATCTTGAGGAACAGCGGCCGAAGCAACAACCAATTCAACAGCTTTGCCATTTTCATCAATAAGATTTTCTGCTTTTTGACCAATAAAGACTTTAATACCTAGCTTTTCTAAGCGTTCTGTATTTTTGCTTTGTTTCAGATCGGAGCCTTGAACACTATAGCCAATTGTTGATAAAACTTCGGCAATGCCGCTCATTCCAATACCGCCAATACCGGTAAAGTGAATAGTGCCTTTATCAAATGGCTTGAGTGAACGCCCCATATAAATACCCCTGAAAAATCTCTTATTCTTCTTTGCTTTGTTTGATAACGATATCGTAGTTGTTATTATCCGTTAGGACCTTATCAGCACGGCTGTCGGTTAAAAAACGTGTTACCAATTCACTGAGTTTCTCGCTGGCATCACGATGTCCTAAATGATTGACTCTATGTGCAGCTTGAACCAACTGATCTGTATCATTGATCAACTCTTCTAATTTTACCCGTAAATTCTCGCTTGTAAACGTTTTTTCTGGCATAAGCCAGCCACCACCTTTGCTGACAACATAGTTTGCATTTTGTGCTTGGTCACCATCAAGGGAAGCCGCTAGAGGAACATAGATAGCGGGTCGCCCTGCAACCATCATTTCAGCAATGGTGCTTGCACCAGAGCGTGTGATAATCAGGTGAGCATTTTTAATTTGTGCAGGCATATCTTTGATAAAAGTTTCGAGACGAAACTTCAGTGGTGCATCTTCATAAGCTTGCATGACACGGCCAATGTCCTCTTCCCGACATTGCTGGGTAATATAAATATGTTTCTGTAAAGATAGAGGCAGTTGTGTCAGTGCTTCAGGGATCACGTCGCTGAGAATCCGTGAGCCTTGCGAGCCACCAACAACCAATATATGAAATTTTTCACCATCTTGAATATTGGGCGCTATGAAGTCTTGTGTTCCGATCCCAATAATATCTTGTCGAACTGGATTGCCCGTCACTTGCATTTCTAAAGAAGGGTAAGATTTGACCTTTTTTGTTTCAGAAAAAGAGAGTGCGAGTGTGTTGGCATAGCGGGCCAGAACACGATTGGCTCTACCCAGAATGGAGTTTTGTTCATGCAGAACAATAGGGATATTTATTTTGTGAGCGGCATAAACAGCTGGAAAAGAGGGATATCCACCAAAGCCCACCATAACGTCTGGCTTGTCTTTTCTAAATTGTGCGCCGGATTGCCAATAGCCAACCAGGTTTCGCCAGACCGTTTTAAAGATACGTATAGGGTGTTTATGAATACGCTCAGCAGAGATTTCAATATGCGGAATATCAGGCACTTTATCCATGTAACGCATACCGCGATCATCAGTAAGCATGAGTACACGATAGCCTTTACCCAATAAATTTCTAGCCAGAGATGATGCAGGAAAAAGATGGCCGCCACTGCCACCTGCTGCTAGAGCAATCAAGGGGGGGCGTGGGAATGCATTCTGTGTATCAGTAGAATTATCTTGCTCTGTAATATTGGTGGCCATGTGCTCTAGTTATCTGATCGTCGTGATTTTGGGTTATGTCGTGTTAATCCTAACACCATTCCCATACCTATGCCTAGAGCTAGAATAGATGAACCACCATAAGAAACAAAGGGAAGCGTCATACCTTTGGCTGGAAGGAGTTGCAAGCTGGACCCCATATGAATGAAAGCTTGTCCACCAAACTGTGTGAGCAGGCCGGCCACAGCCAAAAGAATAAAGAGATTATCGCTGTCTTTAACACGTTTCATGCCACGGAGAACAATAAACAAGAACAACCCAACCAAAAGAAGAGTCAAAATGAGCCCCAGTTCTTCACCGGCAATGGCAAAAATAAAATCAGCGTGGCTATCGGGGACAATCATCTTAATCTCACCTTGGCCTGGGCCAGTGCCAAACAGCCCACCATTTTTAAAAGCCTCAATTGAGCGATCAACTTGAAACGTATCACCACTGCTTGGATCAAAAAAGCGATCGACCCGTGAGGTCACATGAGGGAAAGTGAAATAGACAGCTAAAAGCGCAATCATCAAAACAACAAAAAGACTTACGACAAGAGATAAAGGTAGGCCTGCTAAAAACATCTGTGCTGACCAAACGCCGATCACAACAACAGTCATACCTAAATCAGGTTGTAAAAGAAGGAGACAGATGACAAGGCCACAGAGGCCACAAGATATAAGATAGCCCGGAAAGCGTTCATCACGGTGCTGCTCAGCAAGAAGCCATGCGGCCGTGACGGCAAAGGTGGGCTTAACAAACTCGGAGACTTGTAAAGAAAACCCGCCAATAGATAACCAGCGCCGCGCACCATTGAGTTCTGTTCCAATAATTAATGTTGCGATCAATGCTAAAAGGCAGCCTATAAACCCAAGGACGGCAAGGCGCCGAATAGTTCTCTTATCAAAAAGAGATGTCACGAAAAGGCCAATAGCACTCACCACAAGAAAGACAGTGTGTTTCTTAAGGAAATAAAATGAGCCATAGTTGAGACGATCAGCAATAGGTGGGCTTGCTGTAGCAACAAGAAAAATACCAAACCCCATCAGTAGCACCAAAGCGGCCAATAGAGAGCGATCAACAGACCACCACCATTGCCCAATAATCGACTGGTCTCTTCTATCAACCAGCTGCATGGGTCTGATCCTGGTTGTTCAACAGAGCACTCACGATGGCTTTAAAGTCATCTCCGCGTTTTTCAAAGCTTTTGTACTGATCAAAAGAGGCACAGGCTGGAGATAAGAGTATAACGGCATCATCATCCTGAGACATTGCTTCTTTAAAGGCTGCATGGACAGCCTTTTCCATCACTTCGCATTTTGTATAAAGAAGTTGTCCTTCAATTTGTTTGGCAAAGAGATCGCTGGCTTGACCAATCAAATACACTTTATGGATACGGTTAAAATGATCAGAAAGGCTGTCTAAACCTGTTTCTTTGGCAACACCACCTGCAATTAGAAAAATATTTTCATACGTCACAAGCGCGCGTTCAGTTGACGAAGCATTGGTGGCTTTGCTGTCATTGATAAAGCGGATATAATCAATAGTACCACACAGCTCTTGGCGGTGCTCAAGACCTTTGAAGCTTTCAATCGCTTTGATGATATCTTGGAATTCAAGGCCAGACAGCGTGGCTAAGGCAATACATGTCGCAATATTTTGGTCATTGTGTTGACCTGGAAGATAGGGCGCATTCAAGTCAGCTTGTTTTGCATTGTTGATATAGACGGATTTATCAATAACGCAGATACCATTTTCTAGATTTAATTGTGCAGAGATCGGGGTCACTTCGTTTTGAATATTTTCAATTAGATCTCTGGATAAAAGCGTATCTATTCCAATCACGGAATGTGTGTTGTCACGCAAAATTCTAGCTTTTGCTGTAGCATAATTCACAACCCCATCATGCCATGTTAGATGATCATCATCAGTGATATTGATAATGGCAGCATATTGGAAACGAGACTGTTGTGTATAGTGCAGCTGGTAAGAGGACAGCTCTAAAATATAAGTGCCATCAGCATTTAAATCTTTAAGTGCTGCGGCAGGGCGTCCAATATTCCCCCCCATATCATAGTTTTGATCACAGGCATTAAAAATATGTCCCAATAAAGCCGTGGCCGTTGATTTTCCATTCGTTCCAGTAATCGCAATAAACCGAGCATTGGGGTTTAGAGAGTAGAGGAGGTCAATATCTGAAAAGATAGGACAACCGGATTGCTGGGCGCGCTCAATTGTATCATGTGATGGTGGAATACCTGCCGCAGGAATAAGGGCAGAACAGCCATCTAAATTTTGTGTACGATCTTCAACTGTATAGCCATCTTTGATAAACTCTGCACGTCGCTCTTCATTATCATCCCAGACAATCAAAGGAATCTTGTGTTTTTTTAGAGTTTTAGCAACAGCACTACCGGATAGACCTAATCCATAAACAAAAATGGGGTCTTTGCTGGTATCTAAAAGATCAAAATCCGTATCCATACTATAGAGCTTATCGAATTTTCAGTGTTGATAGACCAATGAGCGCAAGGATAATGGCTATAATCCAAAAGCGGATCACAATCGTCGACTCCGCCCAGCCTTTCTTTTCAAAATGGTGATGCAAAGGCGCCATTCTAAATACGCGTTTTCCTGTGAGCTTATAGGACGCCACTTGAATAATGACGGAGGCTGTTTCTAGGACAAACAAACCACCAATAATGGCAAGTACAATCTCGTGTTTTGAAATAATACTCATTGTGCCTAATGCTGCCCCCATAGATAGAGAGCCGGTATCGCCCATAAAGACCATGGCAGGGGGCGCATTAAACCATAAGAAGCCAATACCGGCGCCAATCATTGCACCACAAAGCACAGCCAACTCAGCTGAGTCTTTGATATGATTAATTTCTAGATAGTCAGAGAAGATGGCGTTCGATGCAAGATAGGTGATGAAGCCAAAACATGAGAGAGCAATCATAACGGGGACAATGGCTAACCCATCCAGTCCATCTGTGAGGTTAACAGCATTTCCAGCACCCACAATAACAAAGACGGCCAATAGAATATAAAATGGGCCAAGAGGCAGCATAAAATCTTTGACAAAAGGAAGAGCTAATTGTGTGGATAGCTCTGATCCCATTTTGTGTTGTATAGCGTAATAGGCGGCAACGGAAATCAGAACTTGAAGCAATAAACGTATGCGCCCGGATAAACCATCGTGGTGCTTTTTGGCTAATTTCAGATAGTCATCAAAAAAGCCAATAGCGCCAAAAGCAAATGTGGTTAAGACAACAACCCATGTATAAAGATTATCCCAGCGTGCCCAGAGTAATGCTGAAATTCCAAAGGCAAAAAGAATGAGAAGCCCGCCCATTGTTGGTGTGCCTTGTTTTTTTACATGACCCTCGATGTCGAGTTCGCGTATAGGCTGTCCAGCACCTTGGCGACGCTTGAGACCACGAATAAAGCGTGGACCAAAGACAAACGCAATCAGTAAGGCGGTCATAATAGCGCCACCTGTACGGAAGGTAATATAGTTAAAAAGATTAAATAATCCAAATTCCTCTGCAAAAGGTGTCAATAATGTATAGAGCATTTTGGATCAGTGACTTTCTTGTTTTGATTTACTTCTGGCGTTTGATCGCACGTTGAACTTCTGTTACATCATCAAATGGATAAACCACACTGTCAATAGTTTGACCTTGTTCATGGCCTTTTCCTGCAACAACAAGAACATCACCTTCAGCCAGTTTGTTAATGGCATATTCAAGTGCATCACGGCGATTACCAACCTCAATACCGCCTTTACAGGCCGCCATAATATCTTGGCGAATAGATTTAGGGTTTTCAGTACGTGGGTTGTCATCTGTAACAATGGCAAAGTCGGCATGATCAATGGCAATTTTACCCATCATTGGGCGCTTGCCTCTGTCACGATCTCCACCACAACCAAAGACAACACCCAAACGTCCTTTGGCATGTGGGCGCATAGCTTTGAGAACAGTTTCTAAAGCATCCGGAGTATGTGCATAATCCACATAAACACTGCCGCCGTTCTTTGTTTTTCCAGCCCACTCAGTACGACCACGAACACCGGTCAATTGATCAAGAACATTGACAACATCATCATACTTGTCTTCTTCCATGCGCGCTGTGACAATACCGAGGGCACATAAGATATTCAAAGCCTGGAACGTCCCAACAATCGGCAGGTGAATATTGTACTCTTTCTCATACAATACAAAACTGACATCTTGGCCTTGTGGCGTAGGCGTTTGTTTAGTTAATCGAATATTGGCTTTCTCATTCCAGCCATATGTGACAACATCAAGACCAAAGTCGCGGCACAAGCGTGCCATACGATCTCCATAGTCTTGATCAATATTGATAATTGCAGGTGCATCTTGATCGAGAAGTTCACTGAATAGTTTTGCCTTGGCTTTGAAGTATTCACTCATACTGCCGTGATAATCAATATGATCACGGGTTAGATTGGTAAAAGCACCACAAGAAATCTTGAGGCCATCTAAGCGGTGCTGAATAAGGCCATGACTTGAGGCTTCTATAGCCATATGTGTCACACCATTCTTTGCCAAAGTAAACGCTGTCTCATGGAGGATAACAGGGTCAGGGGTTGTATGAGATAAATCACTTTTATCGGGTA
>CAXRKA010000091.1:0-4124 GCA_964231155.1 Alphaproteobacteria bacterium
CCGCGGAGATCCTGCTACTCGCAAACTTTAAACCACAAGATAGTGACAACGATCTGGTTCAATATTTAAGCCGATCAAATGCTTCAGATATCCTTCGTGTTTGTGTTATGCCCGCCATGGAAAAGGCGATCTATGGACGAAACTTTGAAGTGAAGCCACGCTACTATGAAACACTAGACAGTTAAATGACATGAAGACTGAAACTATTCGAAAACTTGGCAGCTATGCACATATTATGACCTATGTACGCAATGAGTTGCTACAAACTGATATTTTTAAGGCGTCTTTTGACGAAAAGGGATTCATTTATGATGTGGTCAAAGAATTTGCTGAACGCCCTGTTTTCTTTTTCGAAATGTCTAACTTAGAAGTAGAAAATGCTCATTTTTATACATGGATGGGCGGTATTCAAAAACGTCGCTATGATAACCCTTATCAAAATGATCTATATTACCTCCATGAAATTGTTCATGCGGCAAAAATGCCTTATATCGCTGGTATGACCTTTGATAATTTCAAGATGAAAATGTTTGAAAATGAGTTATTGGCTTCTGTCTATTCTGAAATGTTGGTTTATTTTGCCCTGCCTGAGCTACGTCAAAATACATTTACCCATCCAATTTATGTCGACCAATTTCTACGCGATCCTCATTACACATCACGTTATAAGGATTTTCCAAACCGTGTTATGAATGAGCTTTGCATACAGCGACGCAATGTGATGCTGTCTGACAAAACATCGAATATGGCTGAAGTGTGGACACATCGTTTTGCACTACAAAATGATGCCTGGGCAGAAATTTGGAAAGATGACTATGATCGCGTAGAGCGCGCATTGATCGACTTAGAAAAAAATGCCCTTAACTTTAGTGGAGATATAGCACTGAACAGCCATATCAATTGGCTTTTGTCTGAAGAGGTCACCGGCGGTACAGATATTCCGTTTCCACGACAAGCGCATGCATTTGCAAAAGTTTATTGGAAAAATAAAGAGCAGTATTCTTTGGCCATCAATATGTTTCAAACCGGCCAGGATATCAGTGATGTTGGTAAATCTGACGATCAAAACTTATCGTTTGCTTCATCACAAAAAGCCGATGTTTAGTTTTCAGCGTAACGCTTCATCATTTCTTGTACTTGCTCGCGCATATCATCTCTGGCAAGAGCAAAGGCAAGATTAGCTTCCAAGAAACCAAAACGACTTCCACAATCATAACGATGACCTTGAAAACTATGCCCATGAACCGGTTGTTTTCCAATGAGTTTCGCGATCGCATCCGTCAATTGAATTTCATTATTGGCGCCTTTCTCGTGATTAGATAGATGTTCAAATACCTCAGGTTGTAGGATATAACGACCTATAATTGACATATTCGAGGGCGCGTCTTTCGGCTTTGGCTTTTCAACCATACCCTTAATCCTGGCTGCATCATTGCCACCCTTTTCAATATCCAAAACCCCATACTTATATATTTCATCTTTGGGCACTTTGAGCATTGCAATAACATTGCCACCCTTTTCTTCATAAACATCCATCAACTGTTTTAGGCCACCTGGCTTGTTTAATGTCACCTCATCAGGCAAAAGAACTGCAAACGGTTCGTCACCAATCAAATTTCGTGCGCACCAAACCGCGTGACCAAGACCAAGTGGGGTATGTTGACGCGTAATGAAAAGATGACCCGTTGGAATTTCTGCTTGTTTTGTAATCTCTAGCAACGCGATTTTATTACGTGCTTCAAGAGTATTAAGTAGCTGATGCTGACGATCAAAGTGGTCTTCGATGATAGTTTTTCCCGTAGATGTTACAAAAATAAAATCTTCAATGCCCGCCTCCTTTGCCTCATCAACAGCCCACTGGATAAGGGGGCGATCAACAAGCGTTAGCATTTCTTTGGGCATGGCTTTTGTTGCCGGTAATAATCGTGTCCCGAGACCCGCAACGGGAAAAATAGCTTTGCGTACTTTTTTGTGAGACATGGTGATTCCTCTCATGATAAAAACTTTAGAGTGTTTTTATCATGTCGGTAGACCATTAAAAAGAGATTTATATATTTATTCTGCCTGTAAAGTCACTAAGCGCTTGGCACTCAAGCTTTATCTATACTGCCGCGGCGTTAATCTGGGGTTCCACTTGTGGTTGTGGTCGTTGCACTTGTACTGGTCGTCGTTGTCGTTGTATCGCTATCATTGCTTGTTGTTGATACAAGATCCCTTGCGATATTTTCGAGGTTATAATCAACTACAATATTGGCTTTGTCTAAGAGCTTATTGACTAGATCCTCGTAGCCTTCTGGGCTGGCGCTGTCAATATCTGGGTCGCCATCCCCATCAATATCAAGGTCTTTGGCCACTTCACGAATATCGTCTTCATACTTACGAAGGATAAAATCCGCTGATTTGCGTTCATAAACAATGGGGTCTGGTTGGTCTGGTTTTGCATTGATACCACTGGGTTGAGCATTGGTTGGTATACTGATAAGGAGCAAACACGTAAAAAATGCTGTTGCGCCAGAAAGCTTTACCCATGAAAATATCATTCGACCCCACCTTTTTTCATCGTTTCTATCACTAATAACGTATGATACATGGTAAAAGAAAAGAAATCGTGAGTATAAAATGAAAAAAGCACTTGTTTGGCTAAGAGATGATTTACGCTTGAGAGACAACCCAGCGCTACATCACGCTTGTGAACATTATGATGCGGTTTTGATTGTTTATATTTTAGATGACGAAACGCCGCAGACCGAAAACTACGGTGATCGACGCATAGGCGGTGCACAGCGCTGGTGGCTCCACCATTCACTGTCTGATTTAAAAGATAATATAGAGAAGCACGGCGGAACTTTTATTTTACGCCGCGGCCAAGCCAATACTGTTGTCCAGAACCTTGTGGATGAATGGGAGCCTCAAGCCGTTTTATGGAACCGGCGATACACGCCGTGGGGCATAAACCATGATAAAAACCTCAAATCTAAGCTTCAGGATCAAAATATCGCAGTTCAATCTTTTAAAGCTAACCTTCTTATGGAGCCCTGGGAGGTGCAAACCAAAACAGGGGGGAATTACGGTGTTTATACGCCGTTTTGGAAAAATATCCGGCCACGCATTATGCAAGAGCTTGAAACACCTTTAGATATTCCCCAACTTAAGTCTATTGAAGATAGCCCAGCATCAGATACTCTCAATGACTGGGGCCTCTTGCCCACACAGCCGGATTGGTCTGGTGGTTTTAATATCTGGTCCCCAGGTGAGGACAATGCCTTAAAGCGCCTAGATAGGTTTATTGATCAAGCGGCTGCTCAATATGATGAACAACGCGATCAGCCTTCAGTAGAAGGCACGTCACGTTTGTCTCCACATTTGGCTTTTGGTGAAATATCACCGCGCCTGATCTGGTACAAACTGCGTTTTGCTCTTGAGAGCGCATCGGGAAATACAAATGCACAAGATAATATTGATGTGTATTTATCAGAAATTGCCTGGCGAGAATTTGCTTATCATCTGCTTTTCCATCACCCCCAAACCATTAATCAGCCACTGAAGGATAAATATAATAAAGTCCCATGGATCATGAATGAGGATATGTATCAAAAATGGTGTAAGGGTCAAACGGGTATACCCATCATTGATGCTGGCATGCGTCAACTGTTGCAAACTGGCTGGATGCATAACCGCGTACGCATGTTGGTTGGCTCTTTCCTGGTTAAAAACTGTCTTATTCCTTGGCAAGCTGGGGAAAATTGGTTTTGGGATACATTGGTGGATGCGGATCAAGCAAGCAATGTTATGGGTTGGCAATGGGTGGCCGGCAGTGGTGCAGATGCTGCACCTTATTTCCGTGTTTTTAATCCAGTCACCCAGGGCGAGCGCTTTGATTCAAATGGTGATTATATACGAGAGTTCGTGCCCGAATTAAGCGGTCTTCCCAATCAATATATCCATAAACCCTGGGAGGCACCTGAAGATGTTTTAAGGGAAGCTCGTATTAAATTAGGTACCCATTATCCAAAACCGCTTGTTGACCTAAAAACCTCAAGACAAGCTGCTCTTGATGCTTATGCAAAAATGAAAGAATCATCTTGACATCTTTTAATTTTTGACATAATCATATAGATTATTAT
>CAXRKA010000092.1:0-5181 GCA_964231155.1 Alphaproteobacteria bacterium
AATCATAGCCTCAAGGATATTCACATACTCAGGGCCATACTGTGTGCCCCATTTCATGCATATAACGGTGTATTTGCTCATTTAAAATCAGCCTTGAAAAGTGATGTTGTCAACAGACTATCAAACCATCTGAAAGAGTACAATATGTTATAGGATCAATAACACGCTTTTTTGTTGACATAATTTATATTTGAGGTATTATGGTGAAAATTTTATTCAAAGGAATTAAAACATGAACACACAAAATACAGTAGTCGACCTTTACTTAAAAACTATCGAAGACCATGATCTTAAAGGAAAAATTGATGCATTAACTGCCATTGAAGAACAGGCTCAAGAAAAGAAAATTTTACTTCAGAAAGAATATTGGAATGGTGTTCATAAAGAACTTGAAAAAACCTTAAGTGATAGCTTGCAATTCTCAGAAAACAATAGGTTTTATAAACGTGTTACAACGGAACCGGAAGATAAGAGACGAAATAATCTATTGATGACAGTATCGGCCATTGCTTTAATTGGTTCTGCTACTTTACTAGGCGTTGTTCCTGCCGCTCTAGGCCTTACAATGGTGGCAATCACGGCGTTTCATAAGCTGAGCTTTATTAATCAAACGCTCTTGACTGTAGCTGACTTTGTCAATCGCCATAAAGCGTCGACGCTAAGACGTTCTATAAAAAGAACAGCAGATAAGATCAAAGGCAATACAGACACCCATAATTTTGATAAAAATGAAGCCTTGATTGAACGTTTATCTCAAAGAGTTAATCAATATGCAACTCAGCCGGAGGCACCATATAGAAATTCTGTTTCAGCAGAGAGCTTTAAAACAGATAAATTCAATATGCCTTTATCAATGATGGAAACTGCATTCATTACCGCCGGTATTTATATTACCATTCTATACAGGCCTGCATTTCATATGGGTAAACTTGATAGTATACTTTCACAACCATTAGGTGAGCAATTTCAGAGCCCAGAGATTATATTACCGACACTTGCACTTTATGCCTTGTGGAAAATTTCTCCATTTAGTGGAAAAAATGGTAAATCATATAATCCTATAAATATACACAGCCATCTTTCCAATAAATTTGCTCAATATCGTAAAGAGCATATTGAATATATTAATTCAGGTATTAGTAACAATGCTTCAGATTTATTTAGTGTTCCTGAAAAGGAAGAGAGACCGTTGGTGACAGGTTTGACATCTAGGTTTTTGCCAGCTTAACACTAAACGTCTTCGTTTTCATCAAAACCATCAACACAAAGGACTTTATAAGCTTCTTTGAGGTCAGGGAGGGCACGCTCTATAGCATCTTCTCCAGCTTTAATGAGTTCGTCAACTTTTTCAAATTCAACAAGTCCAATATGCCCAATTTTTGGTGCAATTAGGACATCGGGTGTAAAGCCAGCAAAACGCGATTTAGATACACGATCTTGAACAATATTTAAAGCTGAAATCATAACACCAAATACACTTGGACCATGGGGGTCACGTTTAAACAGATGCTCACGAATAGAAAAGAACTTTGAGAATTTGGCCTTGAGGCTGACGTCCTCTTCCTCATTTAAAGGATCAAATCCAGCCACGATAGGGTAGATCTCACCTGTTTTGCGAACCTTACCCATAATGTCTGCGTTAAGATCAACGGCAATCGTCATATCAGCGCCTAAAGATTGGCAGACTGATACAGGAACGGGATTCACAAGCGCCCCATCAATCAAAAAGCGTCGGCCGCGTCGTACAGGTGGAAAGACACCAGGAAGTGCAAAAGATGAGCGCATGGCTTCAAGAAGCGGGCCCTTGCGTAACCAAATTTCATGGCCTGTAGTTAAATCTGCAGCAATAGCTGTATAGGCTTTGGGCATATCCTCAATATTGACATTAGGTATGCGATCATTCATGAGTTTATAAAAGCGTTTCCCACCAATCAATCCACCGCCAGCAACTCTAAGGTCCAAATATTTCATCACGCTCACTTTGTTGAGTGAACGTGCCCAATCTTCTAATTCATCTAAGAGACCTAAAATCTCTACACCAGCCACCAGGGCGCCAATCGAAGTGCCGGCATAAATATCCGGTTCAAATCCATGTTTGCGCAGGGCATTAATCACACCAATGTGTGCCCATCCACGAGCCAATCCACTACCAAGAGCTAATCCAATTTTAGGTTTTCTGATGTTTTTTTTGCGTGCCATTTTTATTCTTTTTTGTCTGACTTTGTTGCTTTTTCCTATGCACGACGTGCTATAGTTTTATTTACACTCCTATTGTACACTAAACACTATTAAGTCTTAGTAATTCAATATATTGCACTGCATAATAGAGGTTCAAAAAATGTCCGAAGACGAAGATATCATGGAATTCGATGTTGTTATTATTGGCGCTGGCCCAGCTGGCCTGGCTTGTGGTATACGCCTTAAACAGTTGGCTCAAGAGGCAGGAAAAGAAATAGAGGTCTGTATCCTTGAAAAGGGTTCTGAGGTTGGAGCACATCTTTTATCTGGTGCTGTTTTAGAACCTAACGCGCTTGAAGAACTATTCCCAGATTGGAAAGAGAAGGGTGCACCACTACGCGTACCGGTCAAAAAAGACAAATTCATGTATATGACGGAGACCAAGGCGATCCCTTTGCCTAATCCACCGCAAATGCATAACAAGGGCAATTATATTATTTCTCTCGGTGAAGTTGGAAAATGGATGGGCGAGCAAGCAGAGAGTCTCGGTGTTGAGATTTTTGCCGGTTATCCAGCCAGTGAAATCCTTTATGATGGCGATCAAGTGATCGGTGTGAAGACCGGAGATATGGGGATTGGGGTTGATGGTGAGAAAACAGAACATTATCAGCCTGGCGTTAAAATACATGCAAAACAGACTGTCTTTGCTGAAGGGTGTCGTGGAAGCTTAACAAAGCAATTGGCAGAGAAATTTGATTTACGCGCCAATAGCGATCCACAGACTTATGGCTTAGGCATTAAAGAAGTGTGGGAGATCCCTGAAGATAAACATCAAGAAGGTCTAGTCATTCATACTATTGGCTGGCCAATGGATAGCAAGACCTATGGTGGATCATGGATTTATCACTGGGATAAGAACCGTATATCAATTGGTTTTGTGGTGGGGCTGGATTATACAAACCCTTATTTATCACCGTTCGAAGAAATGCAGCGTTTTAAAACACATCCTTACGTAAAAAAGCTCCTAGAAGGTGGAAAACGTTTATCTTATGGTGGGCGCGCCTTATCAGAAGGTGGCTTCCAATCTATACCAGAGCTCACAGTGCCGGGCGCTGTTATTATTGGTGATAGTGCGGGATTCTTAAATGTTCCAAAGATCAAAGGCAATCACACAGCCATGAAGTCCGGCTCTGTTGCTGCTGAAGCTTTATTTGAACATCTAGCTACAGAGCAACCCACTTCAGCCTGTTCGCTTTATCCAGAAAAGCTCAAAGCATCTTGGCTTTGGAAAGAATTGTACAAAGTACGTAATATACGTCCAAGTTTCCACAAGGGGCTGTGGTCAGGTATCGCATATTCTGCATTTGATACCTATATTATGCGCGGACGTGCACCATGGACGTTTTCAAACCATGCGGATCATGATCAGATCTTGAAAAAAGAAGATGCAAAACCCATTGATTATCCAAAGCCTGATGGAAAACTGACATTTGATCGTCTCTCATCTGTCTTTTTGACGAATACCAATCACGAGGAAAATCAACCGTGCCACTTAACGCTCAAAGACGATACAGTGCCTGTGCCTGTTAATTTGGAACAATATGTTGGCCCTGAAGCGCGTTATTGTCCGGCGGCTGTATATGAATTTGTTGAAGAAAGTGGAGAGCATAAATTACAGATCAATGGGCAAAACTGCATCCATTGCAAAACTTGTGATATCAAAGATCCAACTCAGAATATTAATTGGGTGACACCAGAAGGTGGTGGTGGCCCGAATTATACGAGTATGTAGTATTTATAGGGTACCATTTTATCCTGTTTTATATAGTCTAGAGGCAATATGGCGAAAAGAAAGAAAACATCATCAACAAAGTCAAAAAGAACGTGGGTTATAGCACGTCCTATAGCTTTGTTTTTTGTGGGTGTTGCATTGGCAGCAGGCGCTTCAAGTATTTTTAATTTATCACTCTCATCTTTCTTGTCAGGCGACAAAGAATGCGCCTCAGCGTATATTGAGGGCATAGGTTGTGCTGATCAAATTGTTATCGAGCAAACCAATGCTGAAGGTGAAGTCATTACTATACGTCTTGGTGATATAGCCGAAGATCGGGGGGAAGGCGCTGATAATATCTCTGTTGAAACAGCCATAGAGCGGCTGTCCAATATGTTTATGCCTGAACCGAGATCAACCATATCTGGGCGTTATCTGGCTGCACGGTTTGCCGCTGTTCATAATGATAATGCACGCTCGTCCACTGAAATTAATGGCATTTTGGATATGACTGAAGGTTCACCGGATGATTTCGTCCTCAATAGAGCATTTCATTCGTTTTTGGCCAATAGAGAGTTTGAGAAAGCGATAGAAACCGCCTACATGATTGGGCAAGATAATCCTTTAATTTCTAATCTAGCCAATACACTACAACTCGCAGAAGCCTTCCGCTTAGGTGATACAGATACAGCACAGGCTTTGATTGAGAATTACAGTACAGTCGGCTTTTCAGATTATATAAAACCACTGGCTCAATCTTGGCAATTTATTGCTTTAAGTGAGGGCGATAAAGCATTGAACTTTATTGTAAAAAGAAAAGATATGCACCCCAGCATGAAGGCTGTTTATACTTTGCATCGTGCCTTTATTTTGGATTATTTAGGGAATAAAGATCAGGCAGCCAAAGCCTATGACCAGGTTTTAGACGAATATTTGTCTGTTCGTACAGCGTTTATTGCACTGAACTTCTATGAAAGACAGCAAAACCTAGGCAAAATAGAAGCTATCCTTGATGAATTGGGTGAGTTTCCATCACAAACTATCTTTGTTAATCAGGTTAAAAAGCGTATTGAAGAAGGACGTTTTCAAACAAAACCATTCGTTGAGACACCGTCTGATGGGATCAAAGCTGCTATTTATGATCTTGCAAGTGTCCTCACTCAGGAACAGTCACGCCGTTTAGCGCTTCTCTATGCTCGCATCACAGAGTATTTAGATGCTGACGCGCCTAT
>CAXRKA010000093.1:0-4441 GCA_964231155.1 Alphaproteobacteria bacterium
GTTGGTGTGGTTGACCCAACGCCGTCAGGAAAGTTCTGAAGACTTTCTTGTTATGAACCGCTCTTTAGGTCTGTTCCGTGGTTCAATGAGTATGGCCGTATCATGGATCTGGGCTCCTGCAGTTTTTATTTGTTCCCTCCAAGCCTATACACAAGGTTTGCCAGGAATCTTTTGGTTTACAGTCCCAAATATTCTCACATTTTTTGTCTTCGCTTTCTTTGCCATTAAGCTTAGAAACATCTATCCCGAGGGGTATACGATTGCGCAGGCCTTCAGAACACGTCTCAATAGTCCATCGGCACATCAATCTGCACTCACTGTCTCTCTTTTTTATCAATTGGGTGCTGTGATCATCAATTGTGTGGCTGGTGCTACGCTGATACAACTGCTCTCTGGCCTCCCCTATATTTATGGTGTACTGATGATGGGAGGATTATCTCTCGCCTATTCTCTTATTTCTGGTCTACGCGCCTCCGTCATTTCTGATGTTGCACAAATGTTGATGATCCTTGTGTTTGCCCTGATCATTGTACCGTGGGCCATTATGAAGTCAGGTGGCATAAGCGCTCTAGATGCAGGATTGGGCGGTGTATCTGGTGATTATCGAAACCTATTTGATCCTGGTGTTGCCTTCTCTTTTGGCATAGCTACAAGTATTGGTCTGATATCTGGTCCCATTGCTGATCAAATGTTTTCACAGCGTGCCTTCGCTGCACAAAAAGATAAGCTTGGGCGGATTTTTGTTTATGCAGGCCTTATTTTTGGTGTTGTCCCCATTGTTCTGTCTCTCCTTGGTTTTCTTGGCGCAGCCGCTGAGAGCGCCGGACACTTATCCATTCAAGACCCACAAATGGTTGGTCCAGAGGTGGTTGCACATTTGCTCCCTACTTGGGCGCTCGGGCTTTTTGCCATCATGGCCTTTGCTGGTCTGACATCTACTCTGGACTCAGCTTTTACCGCCATTGGATCGTTGGTCTCGATTGATATTTCTAACAACAAAAAAGGCTCTGGGACACGTATTGCTTCTGCACGCTGGGGAATGATTATCACAGCAATCATCGGCATGGGGATTAGCTTGTTACAACCACAGCTTCTCTGGATTTTCTTAATCTATGCAGCACTTGCCAGCTCCCTCTTCTTTCCTGCCTTCCTTATGCTCTTTTGGAGAAAAATGACCGGGAAAGGCGCAACAGCAGGTATCATCTCTGGCTTTGTCTTAGGCACACCTCTTGCCATCTATGCCAACTGGACAGAGAACACAGACTTAATTGTACTTTCTGCTATTCTAGGATTATGCATTGCTGGCATAACCTCTGTCATTGTGAGCTATCTTACACAAAATACAAAAGTTGCTTAATTATGCATTGGACAGACACACTTGATACAACATTGGATGAATGTGTTTTAACACCACTTGCAGAACACGATGATCTCTCTTTTCATGTGAAATGGCTGGAAGATATTACGGATGAAGAATTGAGTGAGGTCGAAAGACTTCTGAAATCCGCTTATCAAAGCGATCCACCATCATCCATGTGGGACTATTTCCTTGAAAACATCGAAGATGAGGTGACCTGTCTCTTCTTTACCCTCAAAGATAAAAATACTGGTCAGATGATCGGCACACACAGCATTGGTGAAGCCGCATGGGGTGGAGAGTATTGGGATGAACACGCTCATCTGGTACATCAAGAAACACCCATTGCCGGTATGGCGCTTACGATTGACCGCGCTTATCGCCGTCGTGGTCTGGGTTATGCACTGTGGAAATTATCGACAGATTGGGCTAAGGAGCGCACATCCATTGCCGCACTTTTTGGCGATACAAACTCGCGCCGTGCACTTGAAATGTATATGAAACATGGCGCTTGGTTTTTACAAAGCGATTTAGATAAGCTCTATGAACGTTATAATGTTCAAACAACACTTGAACTTCTTGATACGACAAAAGATCTGGAACGTTTAGACCTTGATTACGTTTTGCGTTACCTCTGGGCTTTTCAACCAGAGCAATGCCAACCGCTCGCGGATTTAGGGTATAAAGCGCAGTAGCTTTACTTCACCATCGGTGTGCGGACATAGCTCTTGGGGTAAGGTTCCCACTGATCAATGATCTGATCCATCACGCCATTGGCTATCAGCGTTGTGAGTGCATTGCTTATGAGTGAATGGAAGGCAAACTCATTGCTTTTCATCAGCATAATATTCACCGCTAAGATGAGTGGCTCATCAGGGTGAATGGGTACAAGTTGAATGTCGGGGTTATTTTCAAGAAAAGCCAAAACCGATGCTGGCTCTGCAATGGCCAAATCCGCTTTACCCGTTGTCACATTCATAAACATTGTTGAAAAAGAGGCTGATTGTGGTGCAGAGAAGAGCTGAGCTTGAGGAAAAAATTGTTTGGCTTGGGCTTCAGCTTGCTCACCGTCAATGGTGGCAATGATAACATCGTCTTGATTGGCACGTTTGAGATTATCAGCATTATTTCCATTAAAGCGCTGGTCATCGACTCTCGCCCAAGCATAGACAGGGCTATAAAATAGCGCCGGGCTCATATCAGCATGGCGCACCCGTGGGCCTGTCATATTGGCTGGCGAACACACCAGATCATAACGATCTGTTTTTAAACCTTCAATTTGCTGCCCCCAGCCCACTTCTTCAACCCACTCGATCTTCAAATCAAGCAGGGCCGCCATGTGATCCATGACATCTTTATAAATGCCTTCAATTTCACCGTTTGCATTTTTTCTTAAACCCACCGAATAAAACGTATAGCCACAGCGCAAAACTCCTGTACGCATCACACGATCATAGACAGATTCACTCTGTTCAATGGTTGTATGAGAAGAAGACGAAAAATACTGTGTGGCTAAAAAGCTGACTGCAACAGCCAAAAGAATGGTTATAAAATAAATGGGCCAGGCTTTTAAGGTCATTTTCATGAGCTATCTTGTAGGTGTCTATCGTGGCATAAATCGACGTCGGTCAAGGCCATATTTGGTTGTGAACTGCTCATCGGAGACAACCATCTGTTCTGTCTCTTTTCTAAACTCTCGTACAGCTTGATTGCCTTCTTCGATGGCTTCCCCGATATCCTGATCTGTTAAATCATCCAAGCCTTCAAAGACCTGTGCCCAAACAGCACCATCACTATTGAATTGTCTTTCCGTCATTTTCCATTTTTATCCCATCTTCTTAAGGTTTCTTTTGAAACAGATAGCATGTCTGCCACTTCAGATATTGAAAAATGTTCTTTCATGTAAGCCTACACATCCTTATTCATGGTTATCAAAAATTATATTAGCATATATAAATATAAAATAAAGAACAGAAGGTGAATAAATATTTTTTATTTTGTAATAAGCATGGCTTCTAAAAACCTCCTATTTTTTGCTATAAAAATGGTTTGTGAAAACTATTGATTTCCTCGCGCGTATATGGTTTCTGAAAATCTATGGCAATCATTAACTATCATTTTTTGAACGAATATTTTTGCTTATGCCATAGCGTTTATTTGCAAACCAACCTTGATATTGGCTTCTAATACCAATTTGATTATCGGGGTTATTATCAAGAAAAGCCAAAACAGATGCTGGCTCTGCAATCGTCAAATCCGCTTTACCCGTTGTCACATTCATAAACAGTGTTGAAAAAGAGGCTGAGTGTGGCGCAGAGAAGAGCTGAGCTTGAGGAAAAAATTGTTTGGCTTGGGCTTCAGCTTGCTCACCGTCAATGGTGGCAATGATAACATCATCTTGATCTGTGGTTTCTGACATGATGATTTGTAGGTATAGAACAAATAAAAAACCCACCAGATTAAGGTGGGTTTTAAATTCTTTAGAATGAAACTTAAACTTATTTATCGTCTGTTTTCTTTGCTGGTGCTTTTTGGGCTGCTGTCTTTTTATTCGCAGCACGCTTTGCACGACGCTTATCATCTGTTTTCTCAGAGGCACGGCGATAAGGCTGAATACGCACAATCTCGAGCTTACCACCGGCTTTTTCAATGGCTTTTTGTGCTGTTTCAGACGCACCAGAGACTGCGAAGTTAGCTTTTGTTGTCAATTCGCCTTGGCCAAGAATGCGTACACCGTCACGGATAGAGCTGATAATACCAGCGTCTTTCAATGCTTGTGCATCAATTGTCTTTTTAGCATCCAATTTCTTAGCATCAAATGCTGTTTGCAAACGAGATAGGTTCACAACTGCAAAGTCGT
Source organism: Alphaproteobacteria bacterium (assembly GCA_964231155.1). GTDB lineage: Bacteria > Pseudomonadota > Alphaproteobacteria > Micavibrionales > SZUA-601 > CAXRKA01. The sequence goes on from CAXRKA010000093.1 coordinate 4,218, forward strand.
TTTTCACATGACTGTTAAAAACACGCTTTGGCAAAAGGCGATAAACAGGCATTTGACCACCCTCAAAACCATTAAGCTGAGCACCAGAACGGGCTTTTTGACCTTTTTGACCACGGCCACTTGTTTTACCAAAACCAGATCCAATACCACGGCCAATACGCTTACGCTTTTTATGGGCACCTTCGTTATTTTTTAGTTCATTTAATTTCATGAGTCACTCTCAC
>CAXRKA010000094.1:0-2917 GCA_964231155.1 Alphaproteobacteria bacterium
TGGTATTCCCATTGATATAGGTGATAACACTGTCATTAATAACATCATTGATTTCACATTTGGTAATTTTGCCGATGACACAGGAACACAGCACATAAACTTTAACGTTGTGGGTACTGGTCCTTTTGGGCGTCAGAAAATTACAGTACCAAATGAAAATGTTAGTCTACTCAGCTTTGCTGACTCCTTTATTACTCTTCAAGCCAATGATCTGAAATTTACGGAAGATAAGCTTGCACTCGAAGAAATTTATACAAACGATGTAGAACAACGCCTCCTTGATGGCTCCGCCGTGAACTTAGATGAAGAATTTGCTCGTCTTATTGAATTTGAGAGAGCATATACTTCCTCAGCTCGTATTGTAGAGGTCATTGATGATTTGTTTAACCAATTACTCAATAGTGTTTAATCAATAATAATGATAGGAAGAAATTATGGTATCAACAATTGGACAAAGTCTTAATAATCAATTTATTATATCAAGTCTTCAGAACCGACTTCTAGATCTACAAAATCAGATAGCGACAGGTAAAAAAGGTCGATATTTTAGTGATTATTCAAGTTTAGATGCATCAAACTCTATCATCTATCGCCGCTCTTTAGAAGAGCTAGACACCTATCAAGAAACCATCAATACAGTGAATGCTCGTATCACTGCTATGGATGATGCTATGCTTAGCATTCGTGACAACGCGGATGAAGCGAAAGCCTTCCTATATTCACTGATACAAGACACTGCACCACAAACAGGTATGATTACTGATGAGTTGTCTCAACATCTTGAAAGTGTTGAACAACGCTTGAACACACAGTTCGGTGATCGCTATGTTTTTGCAGGATCAGACATATCCAATGCACCTTTTGATTCGCCAGCTACATTAGACACAAACTTTAATACTTTAGTCACAACTAATATGGTTGGTACACCTACAGTAACAAGCATTGTCAATGACAGCCGAGTATTCAATGATATGGCACTTGGTTTATCAACAACATTGACTACTGCTTCAAATGTTACAGCGCGTATTGATAAAAACACAGACATTGATTACACAGTGTTTGCTAACGATGAAGGTTTTGAAGACGTTTTACGTGGTATGTCCCTGGTAGCTAATCTACCTAATCCAACTACACAAGAAGAGCAAGATAATTTCTGGACAATTGTTAATGGAGCCATAAGCTTACTAGAGAGTGGTATTGAGCGTATAGATGAGATGCAAGGCCTATTAGGGAATAGAGCAAACCAGCTTGATGAAAAGTTTTCTGCACATGCAGATTTACAGGCTGATTTTTCTATATTTATCGGTGATTCAGAAGACGCTGATATCACTGCAGCCACAATTGAGTTACAAGATCTAGATTTACAGCTTCAATCAGCTTATCAGTTAACTGCACAACTGAATGCTCTGTCATTAATCAACTTTATTTAAGCATATTCTGTTAGTATTGGTTTTGTAGGAAACTCACCTATATCTTGAGCCAAGGCATTCAAGTTTTTATATTGATTACTGTCAACCAAAAGCTGCAGTGAAAATCGGTGACGTGAACCGGCGGACACCATAGTTTGACCGTTAATCGGTGAATCAATAACAAAGATTGCATGGTCAATGGCTAATCCTTGTGCGTCTCTCACTGTCATTGCATAAGCCAATTCAAGCTTATCAATCACGTTCCTTCTTTCAAAAACAATAATTGTTTCCTCAACACGATCAAAGAACTTGAGGTGCATTTTTGATTTTGTCATCTTTTCAACAATAGCCATTCGTCCAGAACGAATAGTTTGTACATAGCCTGTTCCCGAATCATGGCCTTTAGCTGTCCGCTTTATAACAACGCGTTCACCTTCGTTGATAGATAAACCATTACTGTTCTTCTTATTGTTTTTAATAAAAAGCTGCGAAGAAACTTCTTGGTTTAGTGCCTTACAGATTGCTTTACAGCAAGAGATGAGCTGAACATTGATCAGATTGTTTTTCTTGGCTGATTTAAGGTAGTTTTTAGCCGCCTCAGTAACAAGCGTGTTACTGTCATCGTAAAAATGAAGTGCCGTAGCTTCATCCATAGCCCTCAAAGCGGCCTTTGCTTTGCCTTCATAAATCTTTGAAACAAAAAGCCGAGATAACTTGTTCTTTTGCCTGAAACTAAAAGATAGCTCAAAACATATATCAGAGAAATGTCGTTCAATAAGAGCCAATGGTTGTCCGGGGTCATTTGGTTTTTCTTGTCGACAATCTCCTAGCAAAATAAGCTTTCTCCAATTGTGCTTAAGCGCTTTCTGAAGCAGTGCATCCATGTCATAGGTCCCTAATAGGCCAGCTTCATCAACAGCAACAACAGCACCCTCAGGAATAAGTTGTTTTCTAAAATCCCCTAGAGCTTTTTGCAACGTAGAGCCATAAATACCTGCACGATCCCTAAATTTAGCCATCGCTTTATGTGATTTGGACAATATCCAAAAATCCTGGTTATCAGACCCCTCACCTGTATCTTTTAAAATAGCAATGGCGTAACGCGCCAAGGTTGATTTTGTGGATCCTGGGGCACCACGCAAAACCACTAAACGTGATGGTGACATCAATAACCGCCTTAACACATCAAATCGGTTCTGATCCGCCTCTTTTGACGCGGCTGATTTATTTGGTGGAGCACGATAAGATTTAATGAATTCATCAATAGCATGGGAAAGATGCTCTGTTGGTCCACTATGATCAACGAGTGCTTTGACTGACGAAAGGATTGATTTTTCGCACTTTAATAGTGGTTTATATATGTACTGATCTTTCTTTTTAATAAGCTTATTTTTAAGCCCATCAGTCAATGACAGCCTTTCTTCTTCAATAAAACGATCAAAATCCGCTTTATTGACAATGCCATCATACTTACAGAAAAATTCTTCAAACTTTTCAATAGGTGATTT
>CAXRKA010000095.1:0-3881 GCA_964231155.1 Alphaproteobacteria bacterium
GCACGCTCAAGCTTTCCTCTCAAAATATGTTGGACATCATCAACAGCATGCGATGAGACAAATGTAAATTCTAGGTTTTTATCCACTTCCCAGAACCAGTCAGAAGCCACCTCAGCAAAATCACGAAAACGCGTTTGTGAATCAATCATTTTACGCTGAACATGCTGACGACGAAATTCAATCTCAACCCAATGGGCAATCAAACGAAAAATGTCTTTGCCTTCTTGTTGGATACCACGTTGGAAGGGTTTATCATCTGCAGCAAAGATATGACCCATCACTGTGTTTTTACCTGTACGAATAGAGAGCGCGCGATACGCCGTCATGTTTTCAGGCGCGGATACCAATGGATTATCTGAATATTTACCACTGACACCGTCATAAAGACGGAATTGCCCAGAACGGCGATTATAGACCTCAGCACAAGGCGATTTTTTAATATCATAGCGAAATTGCTGAATGGGTTTATCTCCATCCCACATAGAAACAACTTCACCCTCTTCTGACTCTGGATAGTAACGCACAACCCCTGCCCATCGACAGCCCAGGGCAATAGCAATGGCTTTGGCTGCACGCTCAGGCACAGACCAGTTATCAGCCGTATCACCCAATAAGGATGCCAAAGCTTTTTCACGACGTTTCAGAGGCGATAAATCGGTCCAGCTGATCACAGTTCCATCTTCAGCTGTTTCATGTTCTGTCATTTCAACCCAACGGTCATCAGACATCTGAATTTCGCGCGTGCCATATCCATTCTTATGAAGCGACATACGTTTTCGGACAAACTTATTGATGTCGTGATCTTCTATATTCTGAAGCCCACGTTCAGCCGCTGTGCGAACAATATCTTCGAACTTGGCGCCAATCTCTATGACATCTTCCATCTCTGGGAAAACATCGCGGTGCTTTGAATTCGCAAAAACAAGCTTATCGTTTTCGTCAAATAGAGCAATACCATAAGGAATGCACTCAATTGTATCGGTTAGACGCTTCTCGATCAGTTCAGCATTGAGTGAGTTATTCACCTCGATCGTAATGTCTTTAAAGACGCCACGGTAACCATGGACTGTTTCCTGACCATCAAAAATAGTTGTAATCGTCGCGTTGACGTGAACAACACCTTGATCAGGTGTTTTAACCGAGAAATTAAAACTATAAGGCTTGTTTTCTTCACATGCAATCTGAGCATAACGCTCCCATCCTTTATCCGTAATGGTAGAAATAATACCATAGCCTATAGGATGGCCAATCAGTTCTTCATGCTTGTATTTTGTCAAATAGGAAACCTGATGAGAAATGTCCCGGATCTTTAGATCAGCATCAATTTCCCAAAAACAATCAGATGATAAGTCTATATAGTCGTCTAAACGGCCTCTATCCACATTACCTTCTTCCCGCACCATACTTCTGATTTTTTGCGTTTTAACTTCATACTCGTTTATACAAGTTTTAGCCCCATTTACTGTCACACCATTTGAGCAGCATAGTATTAATGTTTTGATAAATTATGACTACTGGAAGGCAACTTCGTTAAAGCTTCTCAGTTTACGACTATGCAGGCGAGACAGCCCAACTTTACGGAGGAGTTGCATAGCTTTCATGCCGATATCAAGGTGTTGATTAACACGCTGACGGTAAAACTCATCAGCCATACCTGGCAGTTTAAGCTGACCATGAATGGGTTTATCAGAGACACAGAGCAATGTTCCATAAGGCACTCTAAAGCGATAGCCATTGGCAGCAATTGTTGCTGACTCCATATCCAAAGCCACGGCACGTGCTAGAGATAAGCTTTGAATAGAGTTTTGGCGCGCTTTAATTTCCCAGTTACGATCATCTGTTGTTACAATTGTGCCAGTACGCATAATACGCTTGAGTTCATAGTCATTTAATCCTGAAACGTCGGCTACAGCTTGCTCAAGAGCGAGCTGTATTTCAGCCAGTGCTGGCAATGGAATAGACACGGGTAGATCGCTGTTCAAGACGTTGTCTTCACGCAAATAAGCATGAGCCAATACATAATCGCCAAGAGATTGATTGTTCCGTAAACCTGCACAGTGGCCAAGCATAATCCAAGCATTGGGACGCAAAACAGCACAATGATCTGTAATGGTCTTGGCATTGGATGGTCCTACACCAATATTGATGAGTGTAATACCATTGTTATCGGGACGTTTTAAGTGATAGGCCGGCATTTGTGGCAGACGCTCTTTTAATGATCCTTCAGGTTTTTTCTTTTGATTTTTATGGTGCGTTATATGGTTTCCAGGTTGAACAAAGGCGGTATATTCCCCATAATCTTTATTTTTGCCGTCTAAAATGCCTTCACTCAGGTTGATGAATTGATCAACATAAAACTGATAGTTGGTATAAATAATAAAATTCTGGAAATGCTCAGGATTTGTGGCTGTGTAATGACGAAGACGTTGTAAACTCAAGTCAACACGCGGCGCTGTGAACAATGAAAGCGGCTTTGGATCGTCTTCACTGCCGATCGGATTAAGATTACCATTCACAATGCGATCATCAATTGTATCAAGATTGGGTAAATCAAAAAGATTAGGCAGAGATTGAAGTTTCTCGGGCGTCACGAGCCCTTCAAGATGTGTCTCTTCTCCTAAGGCAAAATGGATCGGTATTGGCTCATTGCTAATGCCTAGAGTAAAATTAACATTGTTGTTGGTCTTGATCAGCTCAAACTGCCTTAGATAATAATCCTTATAGATATCAGGTCGGGTCAGAGTGCTTTCATAAACACCAGGTTGAGCAATATAGCCATAAGCGCGTCGGTTATCTATGATCGTACGCTTAGTTGTCTTTATACGAACATAGGGATAGCACGCCGTCACAGGATCTAGCTTGTCACCTTTACTGAATGCACGGAACTTATCCTGCAAGTAATGAATATTATGATTGTAAAGCGCACTAATGGCTTCAATCAGATGTTCAGGCTCATCAATAACAAGTTCAATATCCCCTTGTTGGAGAGGTTGCCCTTTTTTGCTCTCAATTAAATCTGTCCATTCATTACTCATGTAAAATATCACCATTCTTTTTCTCTGATGCTTGCTCGATCAGCTTGTGGGCACTTGGTGTATAGTCGTTTAGAATTTTATCTTCAATCGTAGATATGTTGATATCATCGCCATTTTCAGCGTAGCGAATAGCACGCTCCCATTGGTATATAGCTTCAACTTTGCGCCCAACACTCCAATAAACATCACCAAGATGATCATTGATTGTTGGATCGTCCGGAACAAGCATGACGGCCTTTTCTAGATAATCAAGCGCTTCAGATATGCGCCCTGTTCGGTACAATACCCAACCCATACTATCGATAATATAGCCATCATTTGGACGAATAGTCAGTGCCTTTGTGATTAATTCAAGCGCTTCATCTATATTCAAGCCCTTATCAGCCCAGCTATAACCCAGATAATTCAAAGCAAACGGCTGGCTGGGATTAAGTTCAAGGGCTTTTTGTAGATCTTTTTCTGCCAATTCCCATTGATCACTTTGCTCATAGCAAATACCACGAGAATAATAGACGGCCCAATCATCTCTTTCCGCTTCATCAATCTTATCAATGATGGCTGTGTAATACGGAATAGCTTCCTCGAAACGACTGTCATAACGCAACAAATCACCAATTTTCATGGAAACAATGTCGTCTTGCCCATTCATGGATACGACTTCTTGCATATAAGCGATAGCTTCTTTGATGTTATTCAATTTCTCGCTGATACGCGCCAATTCAAAACGCGATAGAACAAAAAAGTCATTGTCGTTTTTGATTGAGAGAAAATAAGATGCCGCCTCTTGATATTGCTCAATATCAGCTAAAATATCACCCATCAAGAGTTTCATCATAGGCGCGTCAG
>CAXRKA010000096.1:0-11335 GCA_964231155.1 Alphaproteobacteria bacterium
TGAAAGCATGACCAAGTCAGGGTTTCTTGAGCACCGCGATGCTTTGGAGGATATCGTTTATGAGGTGGTTCAAGACCATGGAGGTTCTATTTCGGCTGAGCATGGTTTGGGGCATCTTAAAACAAAACGATTGAAAGACATAAAGGACCCCATTGCATTACAAACAATGAAAAAGGTCAAAACAGCATTGGATCCTAAAAATATCATGAATCCTGGTGTCATTATTGAACTCGCATAAAACGCTATGAATACTTGATTTTATGATCTAAGACACTATTATCTTCAAAGCATTAGATATTAAACAATAGGGGTAAACGCCAGTGAGTGGTTGGACAGACGAACGTGTTAAAACATTAAAAGATATGTGGAAGTTGGGTAAGACATCCACTGAGATCGCAGAAGCTTTGGGTGGTGTAACACGCAATGCTGTGATTGGTAAGGCCCATCGTCTTGGTTTATCGGGTCAGCAAAATACACAAAAGAAGTCTTCAAAGAAAGCGGATAGCTCGGCTGCAAAAACCGCTAAAAAGACAGAAGTAAAGGCCTCAAAAGCTAAAAAATCAAAAGTCACGACTTCAGAGAAAACATCTGCAAAAGCAACGCGTATTAAGAAAGCGGCAAAAGTGACTAAGCCTACTCAGGCTGCAGGTCAAGAAGATCCCATTATTCCTGAGCAACCGATTGAAAAGATTTCAAGACGCATGGCACAGGAGGCCGCTGTGCCGAAGCAAATTGATCCAGTAGAAATTACAGCTATGGATCAAAAGAAGCTTGAGGATGGAAATGTTATATCCATTCTGGAGTTAACAGAGCGTGTTTGCCGTTGGCCATTAGGTGATCCTAAAAAAGGTCTCTTTGGTTTTTGTGGTGAAAGCAGTATAGATGGTCAGCCGTATTGTGCTGAACATATGGCCATGGCTTTCCAAAAATCAAAGCGTAAGAAGTCAACTGTGACCAAAGAAGAGCGCTTAGAAGCCTTGCGTGAAAAAGCAAAAGTAGCTGATGAGGATATTGAGAACGTTGATATTGATATCGATATCGATAATGATGATATCGAGGATATTGATCTCGAAACAATCGATGATATTGATGAAGATAAAGTCGGTATGGGCGACATCGAAGAAGAGGCTGTATAGTCTCTTTTATTCTTCAGTTGTCTCAGGTTTTTCTTTTAACACCCAATAATCAATAGCAATAGGCTGATCACCAGGCTGATTAATAGCCATACGTGTGATTTCGGTTTCTAGAATGAGATCAAAACTTTGGCCTTGATTGGGGTCACTGTTCAGAGCATAGGTCATAATGATGGGGGCAAGAATGCCCCAGCGATAACGATTTTCACTATCAATGCCTTTTGAGAAAAGCTCTGCTTGACCGGCAACAATGGTTCTTAAGCTATAGTTTTGGGCCGTTAGTGTTTCTTTTAATCCTGCGTTTCTTACAGTGGCCAGATATTGATCATATCCGCTGTCTGTAAAATAGCCTTTGGCTGTATCAATTTTTTCAACAAGATCACTCGCGTCCATAGTCAAAACATCACTAATAGCCTTAGTGATATAGTCAAGAATCTCTTGGTCGGATAGAATGCTCTTTCCAAGGCTGACATTGGATGAAATAGCATCTTGATTGATATAAACATAGCGATCATATAGATCGAGAGTATCATCAACAACAGGTTGCCCTAATGCTTCAATATCAATGTCACCAGCACTTTGAGCATAGGTAGAAAAGGGCATAAAGCCCATTAGACTGAGTAATACTAATAATGAAAAATACCGCATAATCATTCCCTTATAGAGAATCATGGCATACAAAAGTTATGAAGTTGTATATAAACTAGGCGGCTTTTGTTAAATCAATATGAGATAAAGCGGTGTCTTGAATCCAGCCTCCACCCAACATGCGGTCACCGTCATAGCAAACGCAGGCTTGCCCTGGTGAAACACCATATTGTGGGTGTTCAAGGAGGACTTCCATCTGACCATTTTCGTTAAGATAAACTTGGCCTTTACTGGTTGATTGATTGGAGCGAATTTTAACCATGATGTTTTGAGGTGTTTCTGTAATTGGTGTATCCCCAATCCAGTTATCATCATGAAGAATGATACGGTCACGAGCCAGAGCTTCACGGTGTCCAACAATCACTGTGTTGTTCTCAGGGTTAAGGGCCACAACATAAAGAGGTGTTCCGCCTGTTTCTGCGCCGCCAAGACCTAAGCCTTTACGTTGCCCAATTGTATAGTCAATAATACCGTTATGTTCTCCAAGCTTGTTGCCTTCTAGATCAACGATGTTTCCTTTTTGCACCGCTTCAGGACGAATTTTTCTGACAACTTCAGCATAGTCACCATCAGGTACAAAACAAATATCTTGGCTGTCTGGTTTTTGAGCAACATTGAGGCCTATACGACGTGCGTGGCGGCGTGTCTTTGTTTTGTCCATTCCACCTAGGGGAAAACGCAAGAAATCGAGCTGTTCTTGTGTTGTCGCAAAGAGGAAATAGCTCTGGTCTTTTGTCTCATCGTGACCGCGCCATAGCTCAGCTTTGCCATCGGCATTCATTTTACGTTGCACATAGTGCCCGGTTGCCATCACATCAGCATCGAGGTCTTTGGCTGTTTTAAGTAGGTCTTCAAATTTGACTTTTTGATTACAACGCACACAGGGAATAGGTGTTTCACCTTTTAAATATGTATCAGCAAAATCATCAATAACCGACTCTTTAAAGTGACTTTCATAATTCAAAACATAATGCGGGAAACCACAATCATCAGCGACTTTTTTGGCGTCATAGATATCTTGACCGGCACAACATGCGCCCTTTTTACCGGCAAACTTACCATAGTCATAAAGCTGTAGAGTGATGCCGATAACGTCATAGCCTTCTTCATGAAGAAGTGCTGCAGCAACGGATGAATCAACACCGCCTGACATTGCAACTACAACGCGGGTATCTTTGGGTTCTTTATTAATGCCAAGACTATTCATTTTGCCACCGTTTCAATAAACACCGGCACTATAACGTATTTTCGCGTTCCCGTCTAACGTTTTCCATAGTCTCTACTGCGATTCCGCTGCAGGCTCTATTCGTGATATTTCTAATATTGTCCTTAAATCTTAAGGTGGCCATCCAGTCAAAAGGCAGATATTCAATGCCGTATTTAGCACCCATATATTGGCCACACATTGAGCCAACAGAATCTGTATCACCAGAGTGATTAACAGCAAGCCGTGTAATGTCTTTGAATCGTGTTGTGTATAGGCGGTGGATTTGTCCATCATGTCGCAAAGCATAGATAACTTGTGCAAGAACAGGTAAAGCCAGGAACTTATTTGAGAACCCAAGCTTTCCTGGTAATTGGTCCATTCGGATCATGGTTCTTTGAGGCTCAGAAACATCAACTTTCTCTGTTAAAGCGCCTTCAATCACACGCCAACAATTTTCATGGCCATCATAGTTAGAGATAATAGATTTAAGGTTCTGAATATTCTTGCTGAAAGGTTTATTAAGTAGGGCCCCTCTGAGTATATGATTAACGACAGCTGCACTCAGATAGGAGTCAGGGTGTCCATGGGTTGTCATGGCCAATTTACAGGCCTCTTGAAAAGTTTCTTCGTCGCTCTGATGTAATGTAAGCATTGCAATTGGTGCTGTACGCATCATTGCACCACAGCCTAAGTTCGGACTTATAACACGTCTAACACCTTCAACAAGAAAATAATATTTTATAGGAGTTTCTGGAGTGCCATAATAGCCTTTGCTAAGAGCGGCCAGTGTTGATAGGCCTGCACCTTGTGTCTGGAAAAAGGGTTTTATATCATCAGACCATTGTATTGAACGATCACTGTAATGACGGGCCAAAGCCGCAAAAGCTTCATTGCGTGTTTGTTGTGAGCCCCACTTGAGGTAAGCCTGCCAGATCATTGGAAGACTATTGTCCAGGGACGGCTCAATATTTTTTTCTATATTCTTGTTGTAACCTTCAAGTGTGAGTAGGGTCATGGCCGTGTCATCTGTCACTGAGCCAGCGGGAAGTCGCCGCATCTCTAAAAACATATCTTTGTGATAGTAGCGTTCTAACTCTTGAATGCCGTTCTCGCCAAACCGTGAGGTTATCTCTAAAAGATTTTTGTGAAATTCAATGGGGCCACCAAGCGCATCTCCCAGAGCACCACCAAAGATCAAACCGTTTACTATTGAAGAAAATTCGTCTTAGTGGTGATGGTGCATAGCTAACTCTTTGGAACGTGAATGGTTATGCCGTCCATCTCTTCTGTGACGGGGATTTGACATCCCAGCCTGGAGGTGGATGTCAGGCCAAAAGCAAGATCAAGCATATCCTCTTCTTCATCTTTGGATGGGGGAAGATTATCATAGATCTCTTGGGGAAAAACCAGATGGCATGTCGCGCAGGCCAAGGAGCCACCACAGGCACATTCTAAATCAATATCGTTTTTTAATGCGACTGTATGCAGATGAACACCTAGGGGTGCATCCACTGTCTTTTCAGTTCCATCAGGTTCAACAAATGTAATCTTGGGCATTAACCTTGTCCTTGTGCTTTGGAATAAGCACGTTCTCCATCAAAATTATAAAGGTTTTCTGTTTTGATGATATCTAAATCAGCATCTAAGATCAGAGATTGTAATTTGACGACATCATGAGAAGAAACATTTTCGCCCTCAAAGCGTACCACATAATGGTCTGTGGCATATTTTTCAGGCTGTGCATTGGGATAAACCATAACACCGCGGCTCGCAACTGAGACAATATCCAATGGTAAGCCGAGGGCAGAAATTTTATCACCCAACTGTGCACCGTTTAAATCAATGGAATTAATAAAGATATCAACGCCAATCAGTTCTTTGCTACTTGTTGAAAGTGTTGCATCAGAAATGGAAATGCGTTTGGATTCTTCAGTTGGGTAAGAAACAGCTTTAAACTGAGATGGTTTTTCACCCAAATTGGCAACCACAGCATCACCAAATTCTGTTGTTCCAACACGTTTTTTAGAGATGTCATCACGGTAAATATCACCTGTGTGAATACCGTCTTCTAAAGTCTTGAGCCAAGCGTTGTGAACAGTCTCTGCGATGTCACCTTGCCCAATATGAACAAGCATTTGTACGGCACCAAGAATCAATCCAGAAGGGTTGGCAATACCTTGGCCAGCAATATCTGGGGCAGACCCATGAATGGCTTCAAACATACCAAAATCGATGCCTATGTTGGATGATCCACCAAGACCAACAGAGCCAGTGACTTCAGCGGCGATATCAGAAATAATATCACCATAGAGATTAGGTGTGACGATGACGTCATAATCCAATGGGCGGGCACCAACGCGTGCAGCACCGATATCAACAATCATACGATCCGCTTCGATGTCTGGATAGTCTTTAGCGATCTCTTGGAAAATCTCATAAAACATGCCATCAGCAAATTTCATGATATTATCTTTGATCATGCAGGTGACTTTTTTGCGGTTATTGGCTTTTGCGTATTCAAAAGCAAAACGACAGATGCGCTCTGATCCAGGCCGTGTCAAAAGTTTCAAGCATTGATAAGTGTTGGCTGTTTGACGGTGTTCAATGCCAGCGTAGAGATCTTCCTCATTCTCGCGAACAATTACGATATCCATACTAGGGAAGTTTGTCTGCACAAAAGGATGATAGGCAACGGCTGGGCGAACGTTAGCGAATAGCCCAAGGGTTTTACGAATGGTTACATTCAAACTTTTATATCCACCACCAAAAGGCGTTGTGATTGGCCCTTTCAAAAGCACACCTGTTTCACGCATGCTTGCCCAAGCGGCATCATCTATTCCTGTGGCATGGCCGGATAGATAAAGTTCTTCACCCACTTTGATTTCATCGTATTCAAGACGTGCACCAGCGGCCTCAAGAATTTTAAGGGTCTCGGCCATGATTTCTGGGCCAACACCATCACCATGTGCGATTGTGATTTTTTTATTTTCGCTCATCTCTTTGCCTTATCCTTTTCTATGAGTTGGATTCAGAATCAATCTCACTAGAGTCATGCTGGTATCGCGTTTGATCTTTTCCAGCATAATAGAGTACTCCATACCCTATAAGGGCTGATACCAGCGAGCCACCAATGACACCAATACGGATTTCATTGATCGCATCTAAAGAGTCAAAGCCCAGTTTACCAATGAATAGCGACATTGTGAAACCAATACCACACAGTGTTGCTACACCATACATCTGTACCCAGGATATGCTTTTCGGTTTATCTGCAATTTTGAATATTTTGCACAAGAAGACGGCAAGCATAATACCAATCTGCTTACCAAACACGAGACCAGCAGCAATACCAATCGTAAGAGGGTGAACAATGTGATACATCTGGATTTCTGCAAAGCTCACACCGGCATTGGCAAAGCCAAAAATTGGAAGAACCATAAATGCCACCCAAGGATGGAGCATTTTTTCTAGCTTCATAACGGGCGAGTCTTCTCGCCCTTTGATACCTTTCATTGGGATAAACACTGCAATCAGGACACCGGCGAGTGTGGCGTGAATACCACTTTTTAACACACAGATCCACATGAAGATACCCGTGATAATATAAGGTGCTATCGTCTTAACACCAAAGCGATTGAGTAAGAATAAAACAAAACACCCAGCCGCACCAAGAATAAGAGCTAAGATTGTAAGGTCTTGAGTGTAGAAAAGGGCAATAATAATAATGGCGCCCAAGTCATCAATAATAGCAACAGCCGTCAAAAAGACTTTCAGTGCAGTGGGTGCACGACTACCCAAGAGAGCCAATATGCCCAAAGCAAAGGCAATATCTGTGGCCGCGGGGATAGCCCAACCAGCATGGTTTTCTGGGTAATCCATGTTTACGGCTAAAAAGACAAGTGCAGGGATGGCCATACCGCCAATTGCTGCTACACCGGGTAGAACAGCACGTTGGAATGATGAGAGTTCTCCCATCAATATTTCTCGTTTAATTTCCAAGCCAACCAGCATAAAAAAGATAGCCATTAACCCATCGTTGATCCAAAGCACCACAGGTTTCTGAATAGCGAAAGCATCGAAGGGTACACCCTCCTTACTTTCAAAGCCGATTTGGAAATAGATATTAAGAAGCTTGTCATACCACTCATACAAACCACTGTTTGCTACAACCATAGCCAGTGCTGCTGCGAGCATGAGGCAGATACCACCCGCAGCTTCATGCTTTAAAAAGGAGCGAATGGCATAGATGGGAAGGATTGAGTTTTGATCGTTGGTTGTATTCATATTTTTTCTCAATTGGGTCTAAATTTAATAGCAGAAAACTTTGCCCAAATTGTAAACAAGTTTATAGCTCACCTCAATATCTAGTTTTTGTTGGACAAACATCTAGCCCAGGCGTAAATTATTGATATGTCAGTATGGCTTCCACAAAGCGTTATTAAGAAAAAAAGAGACGGTCATGCCCTTTCTAAAGACGAAATCAATGATTTTATTCAAGGCTCAGTAGATGGGCGAGTGGACGACACTCAAGTTGCTGCATTCTGTATGGCAGCTTTTATCAATGACCTATCCCGTGATGAAACAATTGCTCTAACACAAGCCATGGCGAACAGTGGAGATCAGTTAGATTGGTCCACGCTTGATCTCGATGGCCCCGTTCTGGATAAACATTCTTCAGGTGGTGTTGGTGATAAAGTGAGCCTGATCCTATGTCCTTTGATTGCAGCATGCGGTGGTTATGCGGGTAAAATGTCTGGCCGAGGTCTGGGGCATACGGGGGGTACTGTTGATAAGCTTGAATCAATACCAGGCTATGAGGTTGCCGTCTCTCTCGATAAATTCTATGAGGTTGTCAAAACAACAGGCTCAGCCATTATTGGTCAAACGGGCAGTTTTGTTCCGGCTGACAAAAAGTTTTATGGCATTCGTGATGTCACGGGCACAGTTGAACATATTGGTTTAATTACAGCCTCCATATTGGCCAAGAAACTTGCTGTAAACAGCGATGCTTTTACGGCCGATATTAAAGTGGGCAATGGTGCGATGATGAAACGCCTTGAAGATGGAGAGGCGCTCGCAAAAAGCATTTATGAAGTTGCCAATGGGGCGGGATTGCCAACCCGTGTCGTGTTGTCTGATATGAATCAAGTTCTAGGGCACAGCGCAGGTAATGCTGTTGAGGTGATTGAGGCTCTACAATACCTCATGGGTGATGAAGATAGAGATGATCGCCTTGACGTGGTTGTTCGTGCATTGGCCTCACAGATGTTGATGGCTGGTGAATTGGTCAAAACTGAAGAAGAAGCACATGACTTGATAGAGCAGAAGTTAAACGATGGTTCAGCAGCAGAATGTTTTAACAAGAGTGTGGCAGCATTAGGTGGCCCTAAAGATATAGCTGAAACATTTTCATCAAAAATAGAGTTGGCGGCTGTACAAGTTGATGTTCAATCCTCTAAAACGGGATATATCACAGCTATTGATACATTAAAAATTGGAGAGGCAATTGTTCAAATGGGCGGCGGCCGCACGAAACCGAACGCACCAATCAACCACCGTGTTGGCCTTACACACATACTTCATATCGGTGATTATGTAGAGGCAGGGCAAACCCCATTGTGCCAGCTGCATCTTGATGATGAGCAAGATGCCGAAGTCTTTGCAAAAGTTATCAATGATGCCATAACAATAGACGACGCAGAGCCAAGTTCTCCATCTATTATTTATAAGACGATTGTCTAATTAGAACGGTAAATTGGCTTGTTTGCCTGTCTCTAATATGTGTTTCATAGTCACCAAGAGTGATCGGCAATCATAAAGCGCATCGTGGACACCTGTGCCATCAGGCCCTTCAACGTCTAGTTCAAAATACTCTGCTAGCTCACCAGAGCAGATGCGTTTATCTTCTGGATAGCTATCATAATACCAATAATCAATATTGAGGAAGGTGATGTTGCTGGGGAACAGTTCTGATTTTCTGAGTAGGCCAATATTTTCACCAATAATCAGTTGGTCGTTACCATTGGAACAGGCAATATGACCATGACTAAAATCAAAAAACTGTTTTAGGCCATCTTCAATTTCAATACCCTCATTTTCAATTTGATCCTGAGTGATTCCAGTCAGTTTTGTAAAATATTCAGAAAGCTCAGGATTAATACGGGGCTTTAAAGTTAAATATAATTGTTCAACCTCTTCCAAGTTTTCTTGATCAACTTTAAGGGCGCCAATTTGGACAATTTCTTTGAACTCATTCTCGCCTGACCAAGACCGTTCTTGGGCACCTTCCCAGGTTGTGTATTCTAAGTCATAGATAATAAAGTGTTTTTTCATGGAAACCCTTTCAGCCGATAAAAAATATATCAAATACTTGAAAATAAATAAAGCTTACTCGTATTATGTACCAGAAATACTATAAAAAACGGCTATAACTTGTATAAAAGACAACTATAGTTGAATTTTTACACTTCTTTAATAACTGGGAGGTATCATAAGGTCATGATAACAATAGAACAATGTAGGGCGGCACGCGGTTTGTTAAACTGGACACAAGGTGACTTAGCAGAGGCTACAGGGATTTCAAAGACATCCATCAATAACTTTGAACGTGGATTGTCTGACGCGAAAGCAGATACTTTAGCATCGATTCGAGATGCATTTGAGCGTGGTGGTATAGAGTTCTTTCCACCTTATGGTGTGAATAAGGTTGTTGAAACAATTGAAATTCTACACGGAGCAGAAGGTTTTCAAAAATTATGGGACGACATATTTATGACTTTGAAAAATTCTGGTGGAGAAGTTTGTATTTCAGGTGTGGATGAAAGCTTGGTTGTCAAGCATGACTCTAAAGGTGCACAAGAGCACTTAGAACGCCTCAAAGAATACAATATCTCAGAGAGGCTATTGGCCAAAGAGGGGGATACAACGTTCTTGCAACCGATTGATTGTTATAGATGGTTGCCTGAAATTGTATTTAAAGCTGCGGCGCCAACGTTCATTTATGGAGAGAAGATGGCCATAAAACTATGGCATGAGAAAATGATTATTCTGATTAGAAGCAAGACAGCCGCTGAGGCAGAGCAAAAACGTTTTGAACTTTTGTGGGAGATGGGGAAAAAGCCACAAATCGACTAGATTAACTATATGTATAACTATTTGGTGTTTTATTCTTAAAAATACAACTCAAGGTTGAATTATGGCCGAGTATAAATACTTTCAGGACAACCAAAAAGGCGAATTGGCCTTTGTTGAACTTGATCGCTATTTAAAGTCTGCCGTCTATCGGCAAGACGATAGTTACTTATACTCACTGGGTTATTATCTTATCACGGCTCGTAATGGCGGTTGGATATGTGAGGGATTTGGTACAAAGGCTATCGTTGCAAGGCACCCGCATATAGAGAATACATATCTTGTGTTTCCTAGTTTAACGGACAGTATTGATAAAGGCTTGCGCCTGACACTTATGATACTAGAGCGTTTTAACTATGGTCAGTCAGATGTATTGCTCATGCGTTTTACAAAAAAGCAAATCTCTCGCCTTAATCATCTTATCAATACGAGCCAGGGCACATATAGTAATTATGAGTTTGATCATACAGTGGACCCCTTGTTGGATGGCAATTACCCTGTCCATATTCTTTCAACAGAAAAAGTATCTAGCTTAGAAGGTAGAGATATTAAGAATGTACGTTCGCAGCATGGCAAGATTAATAGTGACGATGTTGAGTTTGTTAGTCTTTCGGATCCCAGATCACTTGTCTTTATGAAAGCCATATTGAAGTATTGGGAAGGGAATCGTATTGCTTATCAAGAAAACTATATGCCAGATGACGGGCATTACTATGAGGCGCTCTTCGAGCTTCTTGAAACAACGCCTCAGAACTTTGATGGAATTATTACGCGATATCAAGGTCGTTTAGTTGGGTTCACTATCTGGGATTACACGGGTGATGACACAGCAAATTCTTTGGCAAATTTGATTGATATTAACACGCGTGGTTTACCAGAGTATGTTACTGTTGAGATATGTCGTATGCTGAGTGACAGAGGCATTTCTTATTTTAATCGCGGTGGTTCAGAAGATCAGGGTGTTGATTACTTCAAACGTAAGTTTGCACCAGTTAAGTCACTTGATTTAGGCATATATAAAGTGACACGCCAACATATATTTCACAATATTGATATCAGTGTTTTGGTGACACAAAAGAACAATACTCCGACAATCGAGCCTTTCGTGCATTATTACGAATTTTGTTGATCTCAACATGATATGTGTTATACATAACGCATGTCACATTATGAAAAGAAATACCGCTTAACTGATGTTGAAAACATTAAGACTATT
>CAXRKA010000097.1:0-10937 GCA_964231155.1 Alphaproteobacteria bacterium
GGACACAGAAGAACGCGGACCCAGGAAAAATTCTTTCAACATCACAAGAAGTTGAAGTGATGATCCTTGAGATCGATCCTGAAAAACGTCGTATTTCTCTTGGCTACAAACAGTGCCAAGACAACCCATGGCAAGCATTCTCTGAGAAGTATAAAGTTGGTGATGAGATTGAAGGTGTGGCTAAGAATGCGACTGAATTTGGTCTCTTTATTGGCTTGGACGGTGATATTGATGGTATGGTTCACGTTTCAGATGTATCTTGGGCCGAGGATGGCGAAGAGATTGTTGCGAACATTAATCGCGGCGATACAGTTAAGGCCAAAATCCTTGACATTGAGCCTCACAATGAGCGCATCTCTCTTGGTATAAAACAACTTGAAGATGATCCATTTGTTGGAGCACTTGACGGCCTGAAAAAAGGTGAAGTTGTGACATGTACTGTGACTGAAATCTCCAAAAATGGAATTGAAGTCAGCGTCAAAGATGACATCAAGGGCTTCATCAAGAAATCTGAACTGTCTGCTGACCGCTCAGAGCAACGTCCAGATCGTTTTGCTGTCGGAGAGAAAGTGGATGCAACAATCCAGAGCGTCTCTCGGAAAGACCGTAAGCTTAATCTTTCTATTAAAGCACGTGAAGTGGCTGAAGATAAGAAAGCTGTAGCTGAATATGGTTCTTCAGACAGTGGTGCTTCACTTGGTGATATTCTTGGTGCCGCTTTTGATCAAAAAGCCGCTGAAGAAGAAACAAAGCCAAAGAAGAAGGCAGAGTCTAAGTCCTCAAAAGCTGAAAAGAAAGCCGATGATGCTTCTGATAAAAAGGCCGAAGAAGAAGCCCCTAAGAAAAAAGCTAAAGCGTCTAAAACCAAGAAAAAGGATGTTGAGGACAGCGAGTAACAATTAAACGTTACGCCACTTTCGAAATTTATTACTGAGTGGTGTAACGTAATTACAACATAATACGAATAAAAAAATAACAACAGGTGTGGTAAAACTATGACTAAGTCAGAACTCATACAGACTTTAACCGACAAAAACCCTCATCTTTCTCAAGCTGATATTGCGCGTGTGGTGGATACAGTTTTCGATGAAATTATTTACTCTCTCAAACACGGCGATCGCGTTGAACTCCGCGGTTTTGGTGTTTTTGGCACAAAAGAACGAAAAGCACGTACAGGACGTAATCCTCGTACTGGAGAGAGCGTTGAAGTTGAGGCAAAATCTATTCCCTACTTTAAGATCGGAAAGACACTGCACGAACGTCTCAACCCTCATCTTTCAGAGCAATAAATACAGTATTTTATATTCAATAAAAAACCCGCCACGAGGCGGGTTTTTTATTGAAATTGATTCGCACTCTATCCTCGATGCATGTGTTAGTGGTAGCATATTATGTTATTGGCTGGTTGGTTTTCACAGACACATGACGCATTTGGGGAATGTGAACAGCATAGTGTACTACCAGATAGATTGTTATATTCCGCGTCTGGATCATCGCAGTCATCAGACTCTTCCGTACAGCTTTCTTCTTGTACGCTATTCCAACTAGAGCTGTACGGACCACACTGCCATAAGGTTAGATTGTCCTCTTCCTCTTCCTCTGGCTTATCATCTGCTGGATTATAACAAGAGCATGAGCCTGGAACGGCTGGCACCGCTACACCACTCCAGCTACAGGCTGATTTAACATCCTCCCCTTCGTATTCTGCAGATCCACAGTCAAAATAACCGCCTCCTTCTGCTGTACCATTGTCAATATAACAATGTGATTCACACATAGTTTGATTCACTGAACCGGCACACCATCCATCATAATATGGGTTCACAGTATCACAGAAGTACTCATAACTGGGAGCCGTATAACCATTACATGCCCCACCAATACCACACTCACTATCTGCAGTACATGAACGTCCTATAGAACAGTGTTGTCCATCTAGAGCACATGGCAAATCAACAGTCTGGACAGGATCATGGCTTGAAGAGTAGACGAATTCTGGATTGTCGCCTTGATACTCACCCAATTCACATTCTCCTCCACCATTTCCACCATTTAGTCCCCCAGGAGAGCCCTGCGTTATTAAACTAACATTCTGACCATACATTTCTTGACAAACTTGCTCTCTTTCAGAGCTACTTCCTGCAACATCATTTGAAAGATAAAATGCATTTGAGATCTGTTGGGACTCTGATAGCGTAATAACATCGTCTCCATCATTTTGATGATTGTCTAGACTTTGACGACTTGAGATATTGTTGTTTACATCACGTTCTAAACACATATCAGAGTTATCTGGAACAACCAGAGTTATATCAAGACCATGGCTTTCAGCAACACCTTTAATCATGCCACAAATACTAGTAGGAGTCGGCTCTCCATTGTTCAGTAGAAGTGCAGTGCTCTGAGCATCTGAAAAAATATACACATGAGAAAGTGTCTCGTCATCATTTTCTGCCTCTTGAATTAATGCCTGAAGCTCACCAATAATGTCAGAACGATTGCCTGAGGCATAGCAGGCACTATTGCTCTCTGCTCCCAAGTCATATATAAAATCTGCCTTCACTTGCCCAAAATCAAAGTTACTGAAGGTATCATGATCTGGACTACTTTTTACATAGTTGTCACTAGCAAACATATCTTTATAGATCAGGTAATTATAGTCCCTAAATAGACTATGGATAATGTGATTTTTAAACGCCAGTTCTGCAGCATAATATACTTCTGGATTAGGCAATGTTTCTTCATAACTTGTACATTTACCACCCGGGCAAGTATTCTGACAATCATCCCCACTTGCAGCACAATGTCCAACAAAATCTTGTGTTACTGTTGAGCAATCCATGTCATTGTCAAGAATAACATCAACATAGTCTATATCGTTATAGTAATCTGGTTTTAAATTTGCTCTTAAAGAATCCTTTTGAGCTTCAGTGAGTTCTGGTTCTCGATAAAGGCCTGCTTGTATATTTTGGTCCAGTAGTTCGCAGACATCGTGGATGGGGTCTTCATTAAACATACTCTTAACTGATTTTTCGCAAATGCGCATTGAGAAGGTTACATCTTGGCCGTTCTTAATATTCATACTTTTGGAACTATCAACAAGGATACCGACATTAGAAATGCCGCTCGATGTTTGTGAACATGACATGCTGTCTGTGTAGCAGCCTGTGATATCACCAAACTCTCCAACTTTATAAGTTTCATCATATGTTGTTAAAAGGGCATTCAGCTCTTCTTCATTGGTTGGATCTGTCTCTGCACTATCACTAATAAATTTGTATGAACCTTCAGTCAATCCATGTTCGATTGCATCTTGTAATTCTTGCGAATATTCATTCTCTCCTGCTCCTGCAAAAATCACTGAACCACCATATTGATTATTCTCTATCCGCCTGGACCTAACTGACTGTTCATGCCATGGATCCAATAGCACCCAATGATCCATTTCGAAAGATTTAGCAACATAATGCTCGCCAATCATATAGGGTGACTCACAATCCTGCGGCTCAGCAATACCAAGCTGTGTATTGCTACATTTCATGGCAATGGGTGCAATCTGATAAATGTTAAAATAAGAGTCGCTCACATCACCACAATCCACATCAGCAGATGAACAACTCACTGTGTCCGTGTTTCCATTTTCATCCTGGAACACCTTCTCTACATTACACTGTCTGACACGGTACTGGTATTTAACATCCCCCTGCCAGCCTGTTCCATCAACACCAACAAGCTTTCCGCAATCGGCTTGTGGGGCATTATCTGATACCAATTCTGTAACATCAGATGGATTAACGCCTGTTGGGTTTGTGATAAATTTACGCTCAGCTTCTGTTTCAGGTGTTTCAAGACATCTTATATAATAGCCCATAACCTCTAGACCGGTCTCATCACCAAAACTACTATCAGACATATTTTCCAGGTCTGTACAAGTGTTTTCACCTGTTGTGTTGTTCATAAAACAACCCACAGTGACACGGCCGACACGACCCCCAGAAAGGCCTGTGCTAAAGTAATTGCTCCAATCAAAACCTACACTTACCTCCAGAGAACCCTGAATATCATCCGGTTGATCAACTTCATCAACAAAAGTACACGCACTATTCTCTAACTGAGCAGATATAGCCGTACTGTTACAATGCTCAGTTCCAGAATAGTTGGTTGCCCCTAAACGACAAGTAACTGACTCAATTGTATCTGTACGCTTGCCATCTTCATCCAGTGTATATTCTGTATATTGTGTATAAACGACCTTACCAACACCCACCTGCCCAGAAGGCGGTGTGACCGTTGCTGTATCGCTACAATCATAGATTGTCTTGCTGACATCCATAGAGCGCGGATCAATCGACCCATCAGCTGGTGTCAAAGCATCACTATTCTTAATGTCACGTAGGCTCATAAATATAACTGGTGCCCCTTTGGGAATAATCTCAGAAGTAACCGTTCCATCTGTAATCTCAAAAATACCATCTGATGCTGCCACACAACCCTGTTCACCAAGGAAATTCCCTTGCGCTGTAATGTTCACGCCCGATGGCGCAACCACTTCCTCACCATTAAAATATCCAACTGTTTGGTTGCCAAAACGATTTTGAAGGCTCTCCAAGAGCTTTGCACTGGCATCAGTTTTCAGTAATTCAATATCGCTACTATCCAAAGCCGATATAGGGATATAGCTGATCATTTGGCTATCACCACATTGAATAGTTTGTACTTTACGATTGGCAAACGTTTGGTTTTGTATATTGGTATTCACCTCAACAATATAATTAGCGATGTCTTCTTCTATTGTGTCTGAAAACGAATTAGACAAACGTTCAACCATCAAATTCTTAAGTGCGTTATCTTTGACATCAAAAATTTTATCTTCTCCGGGTAAACACGCTGCTAGAGTGATTGTCAAAAAGAGAGTACAACAGATTTTAGTAAGGTTTTTTATCATGATCAAAGCCCTCCCACCGGGCGTATTTTCTGCCTAAATGGCTATAAACACTTTACTACGATTCTAATCATATCAGAAGTATTTAAAATTTTATTTAATTTTTACCTAGTTAGTTTCTTTTATAGGTTGTTATTCTAGTTACTTTTCGTTAAAAAAGGTAAAAACAATTCACTGTTTATAAGTCTTACGAGGTTTTTTATGAATTGGTTAACAAACTTGGTTCGCCCCAAAATACGCGCTTTAGTGAATAAGCCGGACATTCCAGATAACCTCTGGGTTAAATGCCCTGCTTGCGAATCCATGTTATTTCATCGTGATTTGGATAAAAACCTTAATGTTTGCATGCATTGTGGCCATCATTTGCGTTGGGCTGTTGAAGAACGCCTTAACCATCTCTTTGATAACAAACAATTTAAAGTTCACTCCCTGCCTGAAACACCTTTGGATCCATTAAAATTCAAGGATCGCAAGAAATACACTGATCGTATGAAAGATGCACGGAGTAAAACAGGTCACAAAGACGCCATTGTGGTCGCCAGCGGTGAAGTTAAAGGCAATAAAACTGTTGCAGCGATCTTCAATTTCAAGTTCATGGGCGGCTCTATGGGTATCGCTGTCGGCGAAGGTATTGTTGAAGCCGCTAAAATTGCCGTCAAAACAAAATCAACACTGATTATTATCCCATCTTCTGGTGGTGCGCGTATGCAAGAAGGTATTCTGTCCTTGATGCAAATGCCACGCACAACGATCGCTGTTAACACAGTCAAAGAAGCTGGTCTCCCATACATCGTTTTACTGACTGACCCAACAACCGGTGGAGTGAGTGCATCTTTTGCTATGTTGGGTGATATTCATATCGCTGAACCTGGCGCACAAATCGGCTTTGCTGGTAAACGTGTGATTCAAGAAACCATTCGTGAACAGCTTCCTGAAGGCTTCCAAACAGCTGAATATCTGGTTGATCACGGTGTTGTTGATCTTGTTGTCAAACGCCATGAACTCCCTGAGAAACTTGGCCAAATTATATCCATTCTTACAAAAAACAACAATGGTAGCGCCTTGCCTGCGCCTAAGAAAAAATCAAAAAAGTAGGATTATAACGCATGTCCATCTTACCTGATCACTGGATTAGAGAACAATCTCAAAGCAATAAAATGATTGAGCCCTTTGTTGAGAAACAAAAGAGAGAAGGCAATATTTCTTATGGCCTTTCTTCTTATGGTTATGACGCGCGCATTGCTCCAGAGTTTAAAATCTTCACAAATATCGATAACGCCATTGTTGATCCTAAAAACTTTACTGATAATAGTTTTGTTGATCGTAATGATGATGTCTGTGTTATCCCACCCAACAGCTTTGTTCTTGGACGTACAGTGGAATACTTTCGCATCCCTGAAGACGTTCTTGTCATCTGTCTTGGTAAAAGCACCTATGCACGTTGTGGTTTGATTGTGAACGTTACCCCTCTTGAGCCAGGCTGGGAAGGTCATGTGACACTTGAAGTGTCTAATACAACACCACTGCCAGCTAAAATCTATGCAAACGAAGGCATCTGTCAGTTTCTCTTTCTCAAGGGTGACTCGCCTTGTGAAGTCAGCTATGCTGATCGTTCAGGAAAATATATGGGTCAAACTGGGGTTACACTGGCACGCCTCTAATACATGAAAAGTAGTTAATTTGGGTATGGATAAGATCATCGTCCAAGGTGGACATCAATTAAAGGGTATAATTCCAATTAGTGGCGCAAAAAACTCTGCACTAAAACTAATTTGTGCAAGTCTCCTTACATCAGGGTCTGTAACATTAGAGAATGTGCCACAGTTGGCTGATATTACAACACTATCAACGCTTCTTGCTGAACTAGGTACACAAATCAATTTAGATGGCGATGCTTCTGCAAAGCGCAAAGTTGGACGCGTTATCTCTTACACGACATCTGATGTTGATACTCCCAAAGCCCCCTATGAGCTCGTACGTAAGCTTCGTGCAAGCATTGGTGTCTTAGGCCCCTTATTAGCGCGTTTCCACAAAGCTGAAGTGTCATTGCCCGGTGGCTGTGCGATTGGTGCACGCCCTGTTGATCTCCATATCATGGCGATGCAACAGCTCGGTGCAAAAATAGAAATTCAAAATGGCTATATTATCGCTGAAGCGCCAGGTGGACTTGTTGGGAACTCTATTGTCTTCCCCAAAGTCACTGTGATGGGGACAGAGAATGCTTTAATGGCTGCAACGCTTGCTAAGGGCGAAACGATTATTTCCAATGCCGCACGTGAGCCTGAGGTCAAAGACCTTGGGAACATGTTGATCAAAATGGGGGCAAAAATAGAAGGTCTCGGCACAGACACTATTCGTGTGCAAGGCGTTGAAGCACTTAGTGGATGCACACATACGGTATTGCCTGATCGCATTGAAATGGGCACTTATGCTGTGGCAACAGCCATTACAAACGGCTCTGTTTTCCTTGAAGGTGCACGCCGTGACTTGTTTAATGCCGCTTTGACCAAAATGGAGCTGGCTGGCATTACGGTCGAAGAAAAAGATGATGGTCTACAAATCACTGGAACAGATAACTTGCAGCCAATTGATGTGATGACAGAGCCTTTCCCTGGCTTTGCAACAGACCTTCAGGCACAAATGATGGTTCTGATGACACAGGCCAATGGTGCCAGCATGGTGACAGAGACAATCTTTGAGAACCGCTTTATGCATGTGCCTGAGCTTAATCGTATGGATGCTGATATCGTTGTCCATGGGCGTTCAGCTATGGTTCGTGGCTCAAACACTAAAAAGCTCCGTGGCGCAGAAGTCATGGCTACAGATCTACGCGCCTCTGTTTCTCTTGTTTTGGCTGGCCTCGTGGCTGAAGGTGAAACTGTTATTAATCGTATTTATCACCTTGACCGTGGGTATGAACATCTTGAAGCTAAACTCTCTAATGTTGGTGCAAAGATCGAACGCGTGTCTGATCACGAAGCAAAATACTAGTTCTTTATGAAAAGCCTTGCACTTTCATAAGATACAGTCTAAAAAATCACTACTTATAAATCTAAAGGAGCACTTTACTCTATGGCCAAAGAAGATCTCATTGAATTTGATGGAACTGTTGTTGAACTTTTACCGAATACAACATTCCGTGTTAAATTAGAAAATGATCATGAGATCATTGCACATTCCGCTGGTAAAATGCGTAAGAACCGTATTCGTGTTTTGGCTGGCGATCAAGTCCGTGTTGAAATGACACCTTATGATTTAACTAAGGGCCGCATTGTTTTTCGCTATAAGTAGTCTCTCTTATCATGACCGATACAACATTTAACCTAGCCAATCCTGACTTTAAGTTTGTGCTAGGCTCACAATCACCACGCCGTAAATATATCCTCGAACAGATTCAAGTCTATCCCGACGTCATTCAACCGGCTGATATTGATGAAACACCGCATAAAAATGAAAAACCACTGCCTTACGTTGAGCGTATGGCCATTGAAAAACTAGAGGCTCTTATCCCAGAATTTCAAAAAGACGAACATACTTTCATTATTACTGGGGATACAATTGTCAAAGCTGGACAACGCATTCTCGGGAAATCTGATACAGCTGATGAAGCACGAGATATGCTCAAGTTCTTATCTGGACGCTCACACGAGGTAGTATCGTCTGTTGCCTTGTATTCACCCCTCACGCAAAAAACCACACACAAACAAAGTGTTTCTCGTGTGAAAATGAAGCGCCTTTCTCATAAAGATATTGAAGATTATATTACACTCAAACAATGGGAAGGTTGCGCCGGCTCTTATCAAATCCACGGTTATGGTGGTGCTTTTGTTCAAAAAGTCTCGGGGTCTTATACGGGGATCATGGGCTTCCCTGTTTCCGTCATTCGTAATATGTTACTTGGCGCTGGATATATTCAATAATGGATATTGTTTGTGACAAAACCGCTCATTATGAGCTTGCAGCTTTAATTGACACAGAACATAGAAACCAGATTCAAGCACTTTCCATTCAATCTCGTGGCTCTATTAAAATTGGCGCTATCCACATAGCTAAAGTTATTAGTCAACTGCCCAATACTAATATTTATAGTGTTGGCTTTGATGACCAGAATGCAACACTGCGCTCTTCATCATCCTTAAAGCCTGGACAAATCTTAGATATCCAAATACGTGCCCTTGAAAACGCAGAAGATCAAAAACCACTACAAGTCAGTGATAAAATTATTGATTATTCAAAAACTTTAAGTGCTCTGGATCTTCTTCAATCTGATTATACATTAGAGGGCACTGAACCCATCCATAATGATCATGACAGCTTTGACTTCTTTGATCTCTGGACGCAAATCGAAGACTTGAAAGACAAAAGAGTATCCATTGGACATGATTATGATCTGATTATTGAGCATACACATGCGCTCACAACAATTGATGTAAATATCAAAAACTATTCCGAACAAACACTTCATACCCTTATCAAAGAAACCATGAGACAAATACAGCTGCGGAATATTTCTGGTCAAATTGTCATTGATATGCCGAACATAAACGATAAAAAAATGAAAGACCGCACAACAAAGATATTTAATGATCAGGTAGAAAAAGACCCACTCAACATAAAGTGTTTTGGCTTTTCAGCAATGGGGCTTTTTGAAATCACCCGAGAGCGTAGAGGTATTTCGATAAAATACGTCGAGATATAAACTTTGCACTAGACAGTCATGGGAAATTTTTCTATACCTCGTGTATTGTGACGCTCCAGTAGCTCAGTTGGTAGAGCAAAGGACTGAAAATCCTTGTGTCGGTGGTTCAAGTCCGCCCTGGAGCACCACTTTCCCCTCCTCATATTATAGACCACTATCGCAAGTTAAGGTCTATAGGCATCCAAATGCGACAGTTCATTAAAAAGGGTGACATTGGCTGGATGGGCGCAAGAGAAGAATATGCTGGATCTAAACTCCCCCATGGGGCAAGACCGTTTGGTTGTCTTGTGCGTACTTAAAACCCCGCCACAACACAATAGCTTTAAAAAAAAGAACACAATATTATTGACATAATCATATTATGATGTAGAGTGTAGGAAACTCTAAACATGATTCTATAAAAGGAAAAGACAATGCCAAAGAAGAGACAATATACAGGAGAAGAAATACAGAAAGCTCAGGAAGCATTGACGGCGGCTGTAGAGGCTGGAGATACCACGCAGGTTAAACAAGCGATTAAAGATTATGGTAATCGGATTGATCCCAATGCCAAGGATAAAGATGGTTTGACAACACTCGGTTGGGCTGCAGGGAAAGGTCATACTGACATCGTTGAAACATTGATTAAGGCTGATCAGGAGAGGAAATTTAAAGAAAGAATAAATGCTGATACTATCCAAGGAGCACTCTATCGCGCTGCATGGAAAGGTCATACTGACATCGTTAATGCATTTATTGGGGCTTATGGTAATCGGATTGATCCCAATGCCAAGTATAAATATGGTTTGACAGCACTCAGTCGGGCTGCAACCCAAGGTCATACTGACATCGTTGAAGCATTGATTGAAGGTTTTGATAAACAAATTGATCCCAATGCCAGGGATTGGTTTGGTTCTACAGCACTCAGTTGGGCTGTAGTGTTTAGTCGTACTAAGATGGCTAAAGTATTGATTGAGGCTGATCAAGAGGGGAAATTTGCCGAAGGAATTGATCTCAATGCCAAGGATAAAGATGGTCAGACAGTATTTGATTATGCTGAAGAAAAAGGCAATGATGAAATGATTGAAATCCTTGAAGACTTTAAGCGGGAAAAAAGAAAACAAAAATGGGCAGCACTTTTCAAACAATTTAAATCTTGCTTTGGTTGTAAAGACCAAGACAAAAAACCAGACAATACAAACAACGACGGTCTAAAACAGCTAAAGCTGTAAGCGCTTATTAGAGGCCTTTTCACCAGCTATCAAAAACCCCCGCCATAAGCGGGGGTTTTGTTATTCTATAATATCATTCAAGAAT
>CAXRKA010000098.1:0-4464 GCA_964231155.1 Alphaproteobacteria bacterium
CAAGGCGTTCATATACGTTTAGGCTTTGGTGAAAACTGGTCCGATATAAACAAAAAATCAATTGCTTCGTTCTGTAAAGCATCACCAGATAATGTCGTAAAATTTACTGTTTAGGAGAGGGAGGGACTTGAATTTAATTTACAAATTGTTGATATAATTATATATTTAAAATTCAATAAATTTTTGTACCCCCAATTATGCCCCCATATTGAAAACTATAGTCTTCTTCCCTTTTGCATTATACGAGCCGTAAGCGCTCGATTTTTGGTTGTTTTTCAAGCTGTATCTCCAAGATGAATGGAGTTTCAGGGACATGATCGTTGCCAACAGAAGCGCAGATCGTGTTGCCAATGTTTTCTTTGAAGTCACCCGTCAGGTCAACAGTCTCATGGATATGCCCATGTAACGTCATAAATGGCTGTTTGTTTTCTACAAAACCACGGATAGCACGACTTCCAACATGCTTCTCATGGCGTGTATAGTCACATACCGTGTTATATGGTGGTGCATGTGATATGAGGATAAGTTTGCTAACATCTTCTACTTTTGAAGCGATGCCTTCCATGTCATCTTCAATAGAATGGTCACTCAATATGCTTTCAAGGGAGTACGGCACAAGATCGTTGTCTTGGCTGATAACGCCCTCAATACGAATTTCAGGGCGGTGGCTAAAGTCTTTTTGACTGTTTAGGTCACATCTTTCCCAACATTTGTACTTGAAAGGCGTATAAGGCACATAAGAATAGCCCATAATCGTGTAGCCTGACTTCGTAATGTAGGGTATTTGGTCAATCATACGATAACCATAGAAGGCTTGCCCCTCAACCATCAGGTCATGGTTAGAGCGAAAATCATCATTTCCCATGACAAAAAGGACATGTGTTTCTGATTTATCGTAAAATTCTTTTAAAGCAGGGAAAAGTTCGTTTTCAAGAAAGTCTCTTTGCCCTTGGGGGGTCCGTCTTTCAATGGGTATTTTCGGCGTTAGATCACCACCAAAGATGATAATGTTAGTATTGTTCTCAAGTGCATACTGAAAAACCTTATTATACTGGAACATGTTGCCATGCAGATCAGCAGTAAAGAGTATTTTTTCCATCAACGTGTTCCTTTACGTCTTTTGCAACAGGATAAGATAAAGAATAAATTTTACAACGATTACTGTCCCATGCTGTCGGCATTCATCCAAATAGTCTGCCCACCACTGCATCATTTTACGGCGCTCGTCCAAGTAACTTGCATGGTTATAGGATGCTCTCACCTTATTACTATCTTGGCGTGATTGCTGCACTTCAATAGCATCAGGATTAAAACCATTCTCATTCAAGATCGTTGATGCTGTTCCACGCATTCCGTGAACCGTCAGTTTTCCTTTGTATCCCATTTTGTGCAATGCTCGTGTCATTGTGCCGTCACTCATCACACTTCGAGGATTACGTTTCTGTGGAAAGACAAAATCAAAGACACCATTGATCTGTTTTAGTTCCTGTAGAACTTCCATGGCTTGTTTTGATAAAGGTACAATATGGGGTTTGTCCATTTTCATACGTTCAGCAGGGATGCGCCACTCAGCTTTTTCAAAGATAAACTCATCCCAACGGGCTTCTCGCAGTTCTTTGTGTCTGATAAAGACAAGCATCATCAATTTTAGCGCAAGTTTAGTCTGCAAATCACCATGATAATCATCCACTGTTTTTAGATAAGCATATAATTCATGGGCTTCAAGATGTGGGTTGTGTCGCACCTTTGCTCGGCGCAAAACATCCTGAGGACGAATGCTAAGTGTAATATTTCTATCTAAACACTGATTGATAACGGCATAATCAAGAATGCGCTTAATACCCTGAAAAGCCCTCTTGGCAATATCCAATGCGCCCGTATCCTCAATGCGCTGAACACATTTGATAATGTCTTGAGCATTCAGTCTTGAAACAGGGATTTTGCCAATAGATGGCAAAACGTGCATTTCAATTCTGCGCCATGTCTTTTCAGCGTGTTGGGGCTTCCATGATTTTTTCTGACGCTCGTACCAGTTTTGTGCCACACGCTCAAAGGTCTGTTCAGCATCTTCAACAACCTGATGCTTTCTGATTTGCTTTTCTAGTGAGGGGTCAATGGATTGCTCAAGTAATTTCTTGGCTTCTATCTTTTTTTCACGAGCCTCAGCAAGAGAAATAAGGGGGTATTTGCCAATAGAAAATGTTTTCTCTTTTCCACCATAGCGATATTTCAAACGCCACAGCTTGCTACCATTGGGATTACACAGAAGGTAAAGCCCCCCACTGTCACTCATTTTGTAGGGCTTCTTCTTAGGTTTTGCATTCTTTATTTGAACATCAGTTAGTGCCATGTGGGGGTATTTTTCTTTACCTGTTTATTTGATACCCCCAAAAATACCCCGTAATGCCCCCAGATGTCAAGAATCCATATTGGATCATATCGGGCAAATAATATTGTATTTAATTGTTTTTATTGGGTATTTTGATCTGTATTGGATGGTATCAAATGAAGTTTTGGTAGCGAGGGAGGGACTTGAACCCCCGACACGCGGATTATGATTCCGCTGCTCTAACCAGCTGAGCTACCCCGCCATACCTTTTAACGAATAGCCATAGACATAGCCTTGATCATTGTTTTTGTCAATTTGATTCTTATCTCAAAGCATTCGAACAACGCGCTTTATTATATCTTTCTTAAGACCAGATGCTTAGCCTTAAAGTGAACACAAGAAAAGCGATATCACCATGGCACAAGACACTCCTCTCCTCAGTAGGAGTGGTGCGAGCGATAACCTTAAGGAATATCTCATTCCGTGCTTGGAAAGCATATTGGCACAAGAGACCCAATACCCCTATGAAGTGATCATTATTGACGACTGCTCATCGGATGGATCATGGGATCTCATTCAAAAATATAACACTGAACATCGTTTTTCAGACCGCATTCATATCTACCAATCATCCGAAAACCAAGGTTCAGCGCGTGCAGCTATGTTCAATACCCGCGCCAAAGCAAGAGGCAAATATATTTGCAATATTGATGGCGATGACATGTGGTATTCAAAGGATAAAATCGAAAGACAACTGAGCTTCTTAGAGAATAATCCTGATTATGTTGGCGCGAGCCACTTAACCATTAAGAACCATGAGGGACAAAGTGACGTTGGTGGTGATTATTGGGGTGTCCGCCCGCCGGCCGAATGGACCATTCAAGACGTTGTCACCAATGAGCACCGCTGCTATAGTCATTTATCCTCGAATATCTGGCGGAACAATTATATTCAAGATGACGGATTTTTCCTGCCCGATTTTATGAAGGACAAATTCTATATGAATGACACAACCATGTCAGCCATGTATGCATCTAATGGTGGTAAAATTATCTCTCTTCCCGATATTTATAGCGTCTATCGTATTCATGGCAAGGGCGTTTGGAATTCAAAAAGCCTAGATTATATGAAAGCCGTGAATATACGCGAGTGGTATTCGATTGATGCCGTCACACATTATCAGTATCACGATTTGATCAATGTACGTCTTTTAGATGGTATTATGCGATTTGAACAGGATTTTGGACAAACACCACCTATTTCTAGGCCCGAGCTTCTGCCAGAAGGCGTTGACAGTATTCCGCCTTATTTGGGTATTGACGATGATACACCGCCTCAAGAGGCTCTCAAAACCCTTATCCTTAAAAATCGAGAGATCTGGGTCAAAGCTGGTTATTAACAGCGCCTCAATCTTTGCGCACCCCACCATTGCTTTTGTCAATTTGAGTCTTATCTCAAACCATTCAATCAGCAACCTTCATTATATCTTTCTTAAAACCAGATGCTTAGCCTTAAGGCGAACATAAGAAAAGCGATATCACCATGGCACAAGACACTCCTCTCCTCAGTATTATTGTTGCGAGCTATAACTTTAAGGAATATCTCATTCCGTGCTTGGAAAGCATATTGGCCCAAGAGACCCAATACCCCTATGAAGTGATCATTATTGACGACTGCTCATCGGATGGATCATGGGATCTCATTCAAAAATATAACACTGAACATCGTTTTTCAGATCGTATTCACATATATCAATCATCTGAGAACCAGGGTTCTGCCCGTGGTGCAATGTTTAATACAAGGCCTGTTGTCAAAAGCCGTTACATTGCGTTATTGGATGGCGATGACCTCTGGCATTCAAAAGACAAGATTCAAAAACAGATCAGTTTCTTGGAAAACAATCCTGATTTTGACGGTTGCACCCATTTGACAGCGCTCCACCATGAAGAGAATACAAGTGTGAAAGGTAAAGGATGGGGTGTCGTACCAGGATCAATATGGACCATTAAGGATGTTATGATCAAACTGAACCGTCAATATTGCCACAAATCAGCAAATATCTGGCGCAATCAATTTATTCAAGATGATGGGTTTTGCCTTCCTGATTTTATGCAAGAGAAAGTCTATTTTAACGA
>CAXRKA010000099.1:0-2168 GCA_964231155.1 Alphaproteobacteria bacterium
GTGGCGTGCTGCAGAAGAGCAGGGTGCTGATCTTGCGGTATTACCAGAACAATGTATATCTGGTTATCCACTAGAGGATAAAGCAAGAAACCCTGATGTTCTTGCCGCCAGTCTCGAAGGCTTTCAAATGATTGTTGAAGAGTCACGTCATCGTTCGTCTGGTATTATTGTCGGCTTACCTCAAATGATTGATGGTAAGGTCTACAATGTGGCTTATCTCGTGGATAAGGGCGAAGTTTCTCGCCCTGTCCTTAAAACACATCTTCCAAACGAAGATGTGTTTGATGAAAAGCGTATTTATACTGAAGGCACTCTCACGCATGTGGTTAATTTTCGTGGTACACAGATTGGTTTGATGATTTGTGAAGATGCATGGCATCAAGATGTGTCACGAGACCTTAAGAATGCTGGGGCAGAAATTCTGATTGCTATTAATGCGTCACCCATGGAAATAGGAAAGCTGAATTACCGTATTGATGAAGTGGTTTTGTGCCGCGCTCAAGAAACAAAACTGCCCTTTATCTATGTGAATCAAGTTGGCGGTGTTGATGAATTGGTTTTTGATGGCCATTCTTTTGCTATGAATGCGGATGGTAAGATGGCTGCACTTTCAAAAGGTTATGAAGAAACAACATCATTGGTCACTCTGGAAAAGAAAGGTGATCAATTTGTTATTCAGGATGGAATCATTAACCCAATCATGGACGATATGGAGACAGCCTATACAGCGCTTGTTCTTGGATTGCGTGATTATTTACGTAAAACAGGATTTAAAGAGGTGGTTTTGGGTGACTCTGGAGGCGCTGACTCAACATTGGTCAAAGCTTTGGCTTGTGATGCCATTGGGCCAGAGAATGTTCATGCTGTGAGATTGCCATCTAAAATTACATCTGATGAAACCAATGATGATGCTAAGGAAGCAGCAAAACTCATGGGTGTTGATGATATGATGACGATATCAATTCAGTCTATTGTTGATAAATTCTTGGAGCAGTTAGCGCCCATGATGGATGTTGATAATTTTGCTCTTTGGGATACAACGCCAGAGAACTTGCAATCTCGAACACGTGGTACAATTTTGATGGCCCTCAGCAACAATAAAAATTGGCTTTTGCTTTCTACGGGAAATAAATCCGAGATGAGTGTGGGCTATGCAACGCTTTATGGCGATACCAATGGTGGCTTTAATCCTATTAAGGATTTGCCTAAAGCCAATGTTTCAGATGATAAGCCCAGTGTGTTTGGTTTGCTCAGATGGCGCAATAACAACAAACCAGCTATTGGTTTGGGCCGAGAAGGTCAAGTTATTCCAGAAAATATCATTGATAAACCACCAACCGCTGAATTGCGTGAAGGCCAAGAGGACACAGACAGTCTTCCTGAATACCTCATTTTGGATGATATTCTGTTGCGTTATGTGCAGCATGAAGATGCCATTTCAACAATAGCTAAAGACACAGGCCTTGATATTGAATTGGTCGAAGACATGATCCACAAGGTGGATATTGCAGAATATAAGCGCCGCCAAACACCTCCAGGTTTGAAAATTACAGGTCGTAACTTTGGTAAAGGTCGTCGCGAACCAATTGTTGGACCGTCTATGCCTAGAATGCTGAAAGCATTGAAAGATGTGAGTCTGGAGTTAGCATAGTCATGGCAAAAACAGTCGCACTCTTTGGGGGATCATTTAACCCGCCGCACCCGGGTCACATAGAAATGACACGTTATATCAAAGAAACCTTTGATGTGGATGAGGTGTGGATGTTGTTTTCAATCAGCCCGTGGAAAAACCCAGATGATTATGCCTCTCTTGAACATAGAGTGAGCATGGGCGAGATATTAGCAAGTGAGATGGAGGCTGATGTGATTATGTCTGATGCTGAAAAAACATTGGCTGAGCGTTCTGGGACTCATGAAACACATGGTATTTTGCGTGAGCTTAAGAAAGATTATCCAGATGTTCATTTTTTATGGGTGATGGGCGCCGATCAATTTGCTGAATTTCATAAATGGACAAATTATAAAGAGATTGCTGAGAACTACTGTATTTGTGTTGTCGACCGCCCTGGTTATACAGCTAAAGCACTATCAGGAGAGGCAGCAGATCAGCTGTCTCATTTGAAAATCAACAGTGTATATATAGGAAATGATGTTTTTCCTAAGAAGGG
>CAXRKA010000100.1:0-3370 GCA_964231155.1 Alphaproteobacteria bacterium
TACGGATGGAACGTTTTGTGAAAAACTTTCCATCTTACTTGAAATCTAAAGTCATTGACCGACGCCTTCTCGGCCCTTTATTTCAAAACTAGAACTTCATTCTAAATTTTTTCATTTCATTCATGTGTTCAACTGGTGAGACAGGCCTATCTGGGAAATGTCCACGTGAAATTAAACGATCGTAGACAACCAATGCACCCGCCACACCAACATTGACACAAAATTTCATCGGAATTTTGACAATCATATCGCACTTATCTTGTATTGGTTTTGATAGATTGCCACGCTCAGGCCCCAATATATAAGCTGCTGACTTTGGATGCCTAAAACGTGGTAGGTCAATAGCTTCATCGGTTAATTCGACACCGACCAAGGCACATTTTTGGGGCAAAATCATATCTTCATGGCTATCGAATTGGTAAATGGGCAGATTTTCAACAGACTTAGATGTGTCCGTTGCGCGCACCTTATGATAATCAATGACTGGATTGACAAAAAAGAAGAAACTTCCACCAAAGGCGTGCGTTGTACGCACTAAATTTCCAGCATTAAACTCTTTACTACTACTCTCTACTCCAATACCAAAATATCCACTCATCATTTATCTAGATCCATCTTTACCGTTTTGTGACTAAATCTTTATAATATGCACTTATGAGACATGCAATCAAAACACTCCCCAAAGCCCCTCTGTACACAATCGGTGTATTGTTTTGTGTAGTATTAGCCAGCTCTGCAATGGCTCAAAATGCTAATGATGCAGCAGATCACATTCTGAATTATAGCCTGCCCTTTGAGCTCACACATGAAAAGATGGAAGCTTTTGCAGCCACTGCTGTCACCATCCGTGAGACGAATAAGTATTGGGACATCATTATTGCAGGTTCAGAAAGTGATACAGTCGCCATGGAAAATGGTCGCTATGCTGAAGAAGAGATTTTATCTTCGCTCAATGAAAGAAAAGACACTTTATCGATTGATGAATATAAAGAGATTTTTTCAGCCAGTAATCGTAATCAGCATCTCAATCGCTTGGTTCAAGCCTATATGACTGTTTATGAATCAGGGCGCAGCGTTACGCCCATTCAAAAGCAAGCAAATCAATAATCACCAGTACGGATTTTTTCAGGCCAATCACCAAAGACCTCTTTGAGCTGCCTATAAACTTCCAACTTAAAGGGTACAACAGATTCATCTATACGTTGAAAATCAATCCATTTCCAATCTTCAAAAGATGGATCAGGACAGTTCACCAGATCAATGATAGAATCTTCCACCATTAAAACCGCAGCCATCCAATACTGCTCTTGCCCAACATGATTTCTATGATGCATACGCTTAATATCTTCGGGGTAGAGATAACGGAGTGGTTCTGTAAGGCGATCAACCAGTTTTAGATCTGTTTTCTTGATATTGGTTTCTTCATATAACTCTCTGTAACCCGCTTCTATAGGATCCTCATCTGGATCAACACCACCTTGTGGCAACTGCCACATGTAGGCTTCACTATAGTAATTTTTATCTGATGTATGCTCTGGTCGTTTACAAATCAGGACCTTACCCTCCCTATTAAAGACCGCAACACCACAGTTGAGACGAAATCCCAGTTTCTCATCATTCATTTAAATACTCCCCAAGTGTTGTAACACAGCCTAGCATCATATCTTGTATGGCTCTAAAGTTATCTTTCTTCTCAAAACTACTCTCATTCATATACAACGCTTTGTTGATCTCAATTTGCACGGCATGTCGCTGCTTCAAGGGCTCACCATAGCGCTTTACAATTTCAACACCTTGATAAGGATCATTGACCGAGACAGTCAGACCTTGATCTTCAAAATATTCTCGTACAGCCTGGCGAATATGCTTAGCACAGGTTTGTCCCTTACGATCACCAATAGTGATATCACTGTGTTTCTTTCCATCAAGCATTGTTGACGGCGTTGAGTGTGCATTAATCAAAAGTACCTTTTGAAAGCGTTTATGCACCTCATCCGTAATTGACTTTAAATAGTTATGATAGGGCCGATAGTAATTATTGATCCGGTTATTGATGTCTTGGCTTGAAAGCGTGCCCGTAAAAATAGATAGATTGGGCCTAATCTTTCTTTGTATAACCCCCATACCGTAGTTGGCACGTTCGGACTTTGATAACGGGCCATCCCAATCATCTTGGACAATCACAGGATCAATATCATTTTCTGATCGATTGAGATCAATATATGATCTTGAGAACAAAGCTTCGAGTAAATAGACACCGTGTGCCGGCACATCACTGAATAATTGCGCAACAAATGCATCTTCACCTTGGCGCAAATCATTAAGGCTACATTCATAATGAAAGTCTTTAGGGTAATGAGTGCCACTATGCGGAGAATCAACAACGACTGGAAACTCTAGCGTTTCAGGGGTATGAATACGCAATACATTGTCTAGTATCTTATTATTTTGTTGTTTCATATGATACGATTATAAGCTGTAAAACAGCCCTTTAACAACCATACCTATACGTTTAATTATTGACCAATCGATGATTGCTTGACGGGTAAAAACGCATCTGCAATATCACGAAGCATCAAGAAATTATTGTCACGTGGCGACACGTAAGGTGCTTCAATCGGCCACTCAATGCCAAGATCACTATCGTTCCACATGATACCACCAAAGTGATCAGAGCATAAAAGCTCTGTTTGTTTAATATGGAACGCAGCAGATTGAGAGCCGGTACAAAGACCAAAGGCGAGCCCTTCACCAATATAGAGTTGGCAACGTTTCTCGGAGGTCATATCAACGCGCACCCATTGTCCAAAACTTTGAGAACCACGTCTAATATCCACGCACACAACACTCGCTGCGCCATCTATAATTGTAAAGAGCTGTGCCATTTGGCCAGTTTTTTGATAATACAAACCTTGTAGCGTTTCAGGATACACACGCATAAAGCGATCCGCTACAAAACGAGTTTTCATACCGAAGGTTGCATAAGTCGGCGCATCAAAAATAACCTCCTCAGTCGAGGTCGCATCATGCGATATAGGATGCTCAACTAATAAAAGATTATCCAACTCTGTGGAATGCACCAGTAATGACATTATGTTTTCCCTAGCTCAAACGTTTTTGTTTGAAATGATGATTCTTTTGATCATCTTTTTGCAGTGTGTACAAGGGAACTTAAAATCTATTTAATAAGATGGCGGCAAAGCGCTAAAACGTGAAACTTTGACGATTGAGAAGACGATTGTGCATATCCGTATGCAAGCGCTGAAAAATATAGGCACTATAATCAGGATTTTCAAATAGGCTCAGAACCATATCTTCAGGTATAACTTTGGCTGTCAGGCCTTTTGACGTCACATCCGCATCACGACCC
>CAXRKA010000101.1:0-3080 GCA_964231155.1 Alphaproteobacteria bacterium
GTCAGTATGGTGTCATCCCCATTGACCGCTCTAAGGGGCGAGAATCCACCAAGTATATGTTAGAACGCGCGAAGGAAAGCATTCAAACAAAACGCCCTATTGTTATTTTTCCTCAAGGGACGCGCGTTGGCATTCATCAAACGCCAGAAGACAAACCTTACAAATGGGGAATGATCAAACTTTATGAAGCTTTAGATATTCCTATAGTGCCTGTTTCCTTGAATTCAGGTTATTTTTGGCCACGACTGAGCTTTTTTAAAAAGCCTGGGGTTGTGACTATTCACATCCACGAACCCATACCGCCCGGCCAAGACCCTCAACAAACGTTTGAAGCCATAAGAAGTACAATTGAAAGCTCAAGCCAGGCACTTACAAAAGAGGCTTCAAACACCAAAAAAGAAAAAAAGCGATCGTTGGGTAAAACCTTTTTAATAGCCTGCTTTTCAATTTTTATAGCATATAGCGTTTACTGGTATAGCGTTGCACATTTCATCAAGACAGAGTTTGAAACAACAATCAATGAGATCAAAAACACAAAAACACAAAATGCTGGTTTTGAAAACATTGACATCTCAGGCTATCCCTTCTCTTTTGACATCACAATTAAAGCGTTTCATATCCACCATAAGGCGCATCATGTCGTCATGACCATGCCTAAAATTCAGCTGTATTCTGATGCGCGTTTTAGTGGGGCCGTAGTTTCTCTGCCTGAAGGGTTTTCTGTCCTTCATCGCATTAATCAAAAAGACATTATGACTCATACATCAAGTGCCAAGCTGAAGCTTCATCAAGAAGATGATGCAGCTTATATATCTGCATCTTTGAATAATATCTCAATTATCGCTGATGGTATGCCAGAAACTTTAAACGACCTTACCAATGTAGAAAACATAAACTTTACAGGAAACATTCAGCCAGCACCCTATAATCTGTCAGAAGAAACCATAGAAGATTGGCAGAGCAATCAAGGGCGATTTCAAATCAATAATTTAGATGCACAACTTGGTACAATGAAAGTCGGAATAAAGGGAGATCTTAGCCTTGATCAAAACTTGCAGCCACGTTTCTCTGGTCACATCTATTCTGATCAGCTTCAAGATCTTATGAGTATATTTTTAGGTGAGGTAAATACAGCCCAGAACCCCTTTATGTTTGCCATGCAGAGTATTATTAGAGGCATTATAAGTGACAATCAGATGGCTATGAGTATCCAAAATAATTATCTCTTCGTCGGCCCTCTTCCTTTGATACAAATTCCAGAACTGGAATGGAGATAGATTAAAATGTTTAAAGCCCTTTTGAGAAAGATATTTAAGTGGTTTCTCTATTCATTCCTTTCATTTCTCTTGGTGATGTATATCTCCATACTAATGGTGCTCAATGCGGCCAATAAAAACAATAATGGCCTCTACTATGGCAGCCACGATATCTACGGATTGCCGTTTAGCTTTAATGTTAAGTTTGTATCTCCTCGAATACTGATGAGCAAGAAACAAATCTGGACAGGACCTGAAGCACATATCAAATGGTCTCTCTTTTCTCCATTTACAATGAAACTTGAACTTCCCGGTACACATAAACTGAATGTTCGATTTAAATCCGTATCAAAAGAGCTGGCTATAACAGATACAAAACTCACTTTCCAAGTCACTAACATCAATAAATTTAGAGCACAGCTCTCTACAATTCATGCTCTAGGTGTTCAATCCACCGATATGCTTGGATTTAGAAATGAAGCTGAAGCTAAAAACATTAATCTCATTTATGAAGGTAGCAGCTTACAGTTAAAAGGTATCTTGAAGAAAGAATATATCCCTAATACACAAACATCGATCTATGCTGAAGATATTAGATTACCACAAACCTTTGGTCTGTCATTTGATGAACGGCTAGATTTAATTGACCTAAAGCTCAATAAAGATATCTCTCAAGGGATAACCTATATCGATGCTTTTAATATGGAGTGGAAAAAATTCAGTGCCAAAGGCAGTGGTAAGATCATCAAAAACCAGAGAAACAAAGAAGAAATTCATCTTATTGGTGATACAACCTACCCTCTCGAGATCATCAAACATTTTGCTGAAAAAGATTATCTAAGAGAAAGAGATGTTGTTTCTTTCCAAGGGTTTTTTAATTACCTGAGACACACACAGAAAAAGTCACCACAAGAGCCTATTTTTGTGAATGCTGTATATTCAGATAACTTTATCAGGCTTGCTAATTTTAAAGCGCCATTTGGCCGTGAAATTTCAACACGCTACAACACAAGAAAAGGTATAGTGGAGCCCTTAAAATCCATTGGTGGGTTTGACTTTATTGATAAAAATGAGAATAAAAAGCCAGTCAATGATCAAAAGGCCATTGAACTCGACTTCCAAAAACTCCTTGAAGATATTCGACCAGGCATTATCGGCCAATAAAAAAACGCCGGACTGATTGGCCGGCGTTTTCAAATACTTATCTAGATAAATCTATGCGCTTTTTTTTTCGCTCTTATCTTCTTTAGGATTAAGGTCTTCACCCGTTTCCTGATCAACTTCTTTCATAGAAAGCTTGATTTTTCCACGGTCATCAAAGCCAATCACTTTAACCTTAACCGTATCACCCTCTTTCATGAAGTCTGTGACTTGCTTGACATGCTCATCAGAGATCTGTGAGATATGAACAAGCCCATCACGCTTACCAAGGAAGTTCACAAAGGCACCGAAATCAACGGTCTTAACAACTTCACCTTCATAAATCTTGTGCAGTTCAGGCTCAGCAACGATATCATTGATCCATGCAACGGCCTTTTCAATGGCTTCTGCAGAAACAGCTGACACTTTAACCTGACCATCGTCTTCAAGATCAATTTTAGCACCGGTTGTTTCAACGATTTCACGGATCACTTTACCACCAGAACCAATCACTTCACGGATCTTGTCAGGGTTAATCTTAAATGTTTCCATCTTCGGTGCATAAGCACTAAGCTCTGTACGTGATGTATCAAGAGCTTTGGCCATCTCACCAAGAATATGGATACGACCATCTTTAGCTTGATCTAAGGCTTGTGTCATGATGACTTCAGTCACAGATGTAAT
>CAXRKA010000102.1:0-5124 GCA_964231155.1 Alphaproteobacteria bacterium
TGTGCCAACCTTGCGCCCGAATTTATTTTTAGAGCCTACAAGCTTGTTTCGTGCTTCAACAATCAATGCTGAAGTTACATCAGCCAGAGCATAATCACCTATCTGGCTTTTCCACCAATTTAGATACGTAATTTGATTTACGGGATTTTTACAATGAGACAGCACATCATTAAAATAACGATCAATTGTCTCGCCAAGGGTCTTCTGCTTGGCTATTGCTGTTTTAAAGTAACGACCTTCACGAATAGCCGCTTCAGTGCTCTGCGCCCATTTTTTCGCGTCTGTCAGCCTTTCAAATGATGCCACTTCTGGCGGATGCCCTTTTAATCTCACCTGCACTGTATATTTTATATCTCCACTGGAGTTTGTTCTTTTTCGTATCGAAGCCATAACGGTTTCCTCATGTTCAATAAGTTAAAACTGCTGGCAAAAAACAGCAACATGAGATCATTAACCTGAAGTGCTAGCGACAAAAACCTAATTAAAAGAGCCTTTTAATTAGAGTTGGTTTTGACTTTTCACACTCACGACACAGTTAAGCATCAAATGCGCTGTTTTCAGCCCTTTTGTGCTTTGTTGTGATTGAATATCTGGAAATGTGACACCAGTGTGAAAACTGGTAAAATAATCTGATCTTCATTTTCTCAAATCAATCTAAGCTATTGATTTAATTGAGAAAAATTGGTTGCGGGAGTAGGATTTGAACCTACGACCTTCAGGTTATGAGCCTGACGAGCTACCGGGCTGCTCCACCCCGCGTTAATCAATGTGTTCTGGACTTAGGATAAAATCCTCATATCCAACAGGCTCTTTTTTGACTGCCCCATGCTGTTACTTACGATCCAGCTTCGGGGTTGGCCCGCGTCAATCTGTGAAGGTAAATATAACCTTGGGAACGCTGTTGTCAAGCGATGATATGGGAAAAACGCAATTAATAACTTGTCGCTTTTTTCAAGAAGATCAAAGCGATTAAAATTGCAAGGGCAATAGTCCATGACAGAATTTGTCGACGCATATGCCCTTTAACTTCTTGCTTCTTATACCAGGTACGTGGTTCAACGCCCTTAAACCAAAAGACCAATTTTGCCGTGAGATTGATACAAACAATATTGATGGCGAGGAGCAATAAAGCACCCTCAGCTGATGTCCAATCGGCGTGTCCTGCCATAATCCCCACAACAACAGCCGGTGGCATCAAAGCCACAGCAACCATAACCCCCACAAGAACGCTGGACACGCCTGTTGTAAGAGACAAAACTCCGGCTGCGCCTGAGACAATAGCGATCGCCACACCATCGAGGCCAACCTCAGTTCGCGCCAATAACTCTGTACTGTAAGGATCACCTGGCCACAATAGGCCAAAAATATAAGATAGAAGAACAGCGGCGCCCAAACCAACAACGCTTGTTTTCACAGCTTGCAACCATAGCTCTCGGTCCCCTAATGTTGACCCCAGTGCCAATGCCAAGTTTGGGCCTAAAAGTGGTGCAATCACCATAGCACCAATAATCACTGCCACGTTGTTTTGCAAAACACCAATAGCAGCAACAATGGCCGAAAAAATCACCAACCAAAGAAAGTTTGCATCCAAACGCGCACCACGGCGCACAGTTTCATACAGCTCTTCTCGAGAAAGAATATCTTTGCCACGCC
The DNA here is from genome assembly GCA_964231155.1 of Alphaproteobacteria bacterium. GTDB lineage: Bacteria > Pseudomonadota > Alphaproteobacteria > Micavibrionales > SZUA-601 > CAXRKA01. Next base: position 1,654 of record CAXRKA010000102.1, read on the forward strand.
CTTTTTCTTTGGGCTTTTCATCATCTGTCGATGGCACTGGCAGGGCCGCTTGAACCGGCATAATTACAATATTGGGGCGCTCTTCTTTCTCGGCCATTGGCGTCAGAATATCAGTAAGTTTCTGCGTGTTTTCTGTGCGGCATAAAATAAAAAAGATTGATTTGCGCTCACGCAAACTGCTTTCCCAAAAATCGACAATATGATCCTTTGTTCTTAAATCATCCAACTGTTCATTAATATCATGGGCTGTAAATACTTTGACAATTCGATAAGGCATGGCTGTCTCCTTTAAGCCGTTGTATCAAGATGAGAGTTTGGTGATCGATTTACACGGATCATGACATAAACAAACAGCGTCGCAATACCAATCACAGCAAAAATACTTAAAGGTCTGGATAGTGTCAAAAGCATGATTGTGTCAATGATCAACGGTGGTGTCACCGCTATTGCGCTCATGCGCATCCGTACAGCAAAGTCATACTCATCCTTCATTGATGCCGTCATAATATAGCTTACAACCGTTACAATAAGTGCTCTTACGATATATTTGAACCACATGCCCATAGCGACAGGAATAAAGATAAGGAACGGCATGACATTTTTTATAAACGACCATGCGCTTATCAGTTTTTCTCGATCATATCGGCCATTCTCCAACTTATCCAAAGGATAGGTTCTCAAAACCTTCTGCTCAGAAATAATATCAAATTGTTCAGCATACAGAATAAACCCCTGCTCTATGCCCACTGTTTTCAATGTGTTGGGATCTGACTGCATATCAATCCGCAAAGTGAGGTTACGAGCTTGCGATAGTGGTACATCACACGGCTCTTCAATATCCGATATAGCCCGCCCATCCTGAACTGTAATCACAGGAATGCTATCAATAATGCTATTGATATGGTCATCAGAGATCTGAACGTGAAGACTATAAAGAATCTGACCAATCATCAAAGCTGATATACAAAGAGACAATACAAATAAGTATGTATAGCCCATACCCTTCCATGCCTGAACAACCGCCAAATAAAGCTTTGTATCATAGAAGCTGCAAGGAATAGCACGTATATAGTTTTTTATCATAATTAAGGCTTTACATATGTGTTCTTGATTCTGATAATGAAAACCGAAGTTATTAACGAGAGATTAACGGGCCAACTTCGACCAGCATCTCGATCATACTGTGTCATGCGCCCTTATTCAATCAACAAAACATAATTAAGGTGTATCTGGGGAAATTATGACATATCAAAATTTACGTGTCAGTGAGACTTTAGGCTGGTGGAATTATTACGAAGCCAAACAACGTGTTATTAACGCTCTTGGCTTTGAAGCCGAAGACGATGGCTATAAGCATTACAAATACTTTTCAGCCGCCGTTAACATCTCTAAAGAAATGAAGTGGAACCTACCACACCCCAAAGCTTTGTGGGTGGCCTCCACCATGCAATACCTTAATCGTCATACATCACGTTTCCCAATAGAGCCCACACTACCTAACGGTATGGGTGAGAACCCGTCTAAACACTCTTTACATGCGGCTTATAAATGGGCACGTGTACTTCAATTTGCTTATGATAGCTTTAGTGAACAACGAGCACTGACAACAGAGGAAGAAATCAAATTCTCCACATATCTTGACTGGGGCACACGCATCATTGTGGCCCATGACTGGGGTGAAGTTTTTGGCGAAGCCAGCAGTGTTGCCTCACGTGCTAATGGCGGCACAATTGTTGAAGATCCATTGGCTGAACGCAAAATCCTCGACTATATTCTAGTTCGTGCCGCCCAAACCCATGATAACTTTGAAGCGGTTCAAGAATTGGAAAAAGAAATTCTTGCTATTCGTGAGGAAATCAATGTTCAAGAGACAGGCTTACAACCGATCTTAGATTTGGTTCTCACAGACGACATGCAAGAGAAGATCAAAAATGCCGATCAAACAGATATTCTTGTGAAAGATTTTTGGCTTGATCACTTTGATCTTATTGAGTTTCAAGACAAATGGAATGAATTCAACCCTAATAACTCGATTACCCAAGATCTAAATCATAAAGAAGATATAGATTTTCTGGGCCGTGTTCTCAAAGTCACCGAACGCACAGAAGGAACAAGCCATCTCATTAAGCTTGGTCTTCTTTCCTTACATGATAGTGGCGGCAATATTATTGAAACTTTAGAAACCAGAGACCGTTTTCAAGACTATAAATATTTTCCAAAACGTGAGTTCTTTAAGCGTGATAGCAATATTATTTGCGCAGGAAGCTATTATAGTGAGAAAAACGTTGCTGATATTTTTTATAAAAGCCAAGGGGTGGTTGAAAACTTTATTGCCCAGCATGTTCTTGCTGAACTCTATCGTTTACAAATTAAACGCTTTAGAGTTCTACCACCAATAGTTCATTTCCGTGGTGGGAAAGAGGATATTCACGCCTTGCTTGCCAAATATCATATGCAATTGGCCAGAGGTGCTCAACACCAAAAGCATTTTCTTCTTCCTATTGAGAAATCGACACGCATTATTGATTTTTATAGTGCTGCTAGAGATGAAATTCTCAACTACAGCCCGCTTGACACGCCACCAAGTGGCGCACGCTTCAAGCTCTACCCAACCAATGCAGCTCTTGCATCGATTGAAAGTCCACATGTAAAGAATATTTCAGAGCCTAACCTCGATGATCTAGAAAACTATTCTGAGGATACAGCATCACCGCATATTCAGGCGGCTTTAAAGCACCATGAGATTTCAAAGCGCCTGTGCGCACAGGATGAATTTAAACCCGCCTAGAACGCAAATGCATTAATCGTGGGTTTCTTCTTGAATTATGTAAATATAATGATATAATCCTGCCATGTTTATAGGTTATACAGAATCAGATCTAGGCATTATTAAAGCTGGTAGCTATGTTTCACCGCGCCAGATCCGTGAATTATCTCAAAATGGTTTTTTAAATAATGTGGCTGAGCTGAGTTTTTCTTGCTGTGATCACAACTGCAAAAGCAGTCACTTTGTTGATAAAAGCCCAACTTTATACCCTTCCAATAGAACAGCAAGTTCTGAAGATATATCCCAAGCCCCTTCTTTTCGTACAGAGAAACATACGTCTCATAGCCCGGGTTGTTTTTTAAAGCGCACGACACCCAAAGATCTTTATGAACTTGTACAAATTTCACGCTACACTGTTGGACAAGTCTTCTACAAAAGTCCTCTTGAAGTCCGCTCCTTTGTCCCTTTAACAGCACAGTCTGAACTTTTAAAGCTTGGCTATAACGATTTCTACAAAAAGCAATACAGTGAAACAGACCAAAATGAGCGCATGATCCGTGATCAGCGTTTTAAAACATGGCTTGCCACCATGACACATAACGTTAGAGACATTGTGAATGAAATCGTCGATCTATCTCACAACGCTTTCTTCAATCGTGAATTGACTATTTACAATGACGCCTCTTCTGTCAGTGGACAGAAAA
>CAXRKA010000103.1:0-15685 GCA_964231155.1 Alphaproteobacteria bacterium
ATGGAAAGACACCTCTCCTGGCCTGTAAACCTTGTCATCATCTTGAAACGCACCCGTTAAAACGAGAGTGATCTCTTCACCATCATGAGAATGTTCTGGAACGCCCGCATCTTTGTTAAGGCGCATCAATTTTAAATCATATTCACTGCCTTGGAGTGCAATGTTCATATAGGCAAAGTCCTTACCCAATTTACGCCACGGGAGGTTTTCTGATTGGTTAGATAGAACCGCATCAACAGCAGGATGTAGATCATAATCGGCCTGTTTCTCAACAATATCTATATTCTGGTTTTCACCTTCATCTATCAACTCATCAAAGATAGATTCAATAGAAAAATTCACCTGAACAGGCTCAATATCATTGACCAATGTTGCGCCTAAATCATCAAGAAAGGCAAGCGTCTCCACAGCATCTTTGCTGACTCTTTTATGTGCTTGCACGAACAAAACTTCTGCTGGGTCGGCGTGCCCATTAATAAAACTACAGAGCATATCCTCTGGCGCTATATATTTGCTCTTTTCAGCATTATTTTGTGATGTATGCATGTCCACCATGTCTCTTATTATCTTTAAGCCTATATCAAATATACACTTTTTTGATCGTTAAATTCATTCTGAAGACGGCGTAATCCCAAGCGAATGCGAGACTTAACCGTCCCTAAAGGTAGCCCGGTCTTATCCGATATCTCGCTATGAGAAAAACCTTCTACGAAAGAAAGTTTAATGGCTTGTGCCTGGTCTTCCGGTAATGCTTTCATAGCTTGTCTCACCAATTCTTGGCGTTGTTTTTCTTGCACGGTATCCATCTGTTGATCTGAAACGCTCTCGAGAGCGTGCATATTATCTTGATTTATAGTGCTTTTACGCTTGTTCTTTCGAAGTAGATCAATTCTTTTATTACGAGCAATCGTATAAATCCAAGTTGATGCTCGAGCCTTGGATGGATCAAACTGATGTGCTTTACGCCATACAATGACCATTGTTTCTTGTGATAGCTCTTCAGCACTCCCCTCATCTATTGATGATGACAGTAAAAATGACTTTATGCGCGGGGCATAATAAGCAAAAATTTCTGCAAATGCTTTTTTGTCACGATCAACTGCCACTCTCTCCAAAAGACTGGCAAAGTCTGGGTTTTGCTGATCAACAGCCGCTGTGTTAAACGAACTATTCATGTTTGCAATCTACTATCAAACCACTATTTTGCAAAGGACTCTTTTCAAAAAGATTCCAACTGTTATAATCAATGCATACAAAAAAGATGTTTCAATCACCCCTATGAGATCAAAGGATCAAAACCATGAAAACACGCTCCGTATTCTTTCTTAGTTTCTTTGCAGCCCTGATGTTCTGCCTATCCCCAACTATGGCTGAGGCAAAACCTAAAAAGATTGGACAATATAAAGATTGGTCAGCCTATACTTACCATGAAAACGGCGGAAAAGTCTGTTTTATGGTCTCCAAACCCAAATCAGCCAAAGGCAACTATTCTCGCCGTGGTGACATCTATGCTCTTGTAACACATCGTACATCTAATAATTCTCGTGATGTGGTTAGCTTTGTTACAGGCTATACCTACAAAGAAGACAGTGAAGTTGATGTGTCCATTGGCTCAAAGAAGTTCACTCTTTTTACAAAAGATGACACTGCTTGGACAAAATCAGCTCTTGAAGACACACATTTGACAAAAGCCATTAAGGATGAATCACGTATGGTTGTTAAAGGTCGTTCAGCACGTGGAACACTGACAACCGATACTTACTCCTTAAGAGGCTCAACAGCCGCTTATAATGCCATTAATAGCGCCTGTAAGTAAAATAATCATATGACCATTACGCTTGAGCATTTTGTTAATGCCCTGATTTACTGCCTTCTCATCTGGCCAGCTTTTCTGATTATTTTTAAAAAAGCGGGGTTGTCTTGGTTGTGGTCCCTTTTGGCACTCATCCCTTATGCTGGTTTAATTTCTTGCTGTGGTATTCTTGCTCATCGCCGCTGGACAACTGTACCCAAACTGGTTTTGAAAAAACGAGATAAATCAGAAAGGCCACCATTATGATGGAAGGATGGCTGGGCAATGACACAGTATTGATGACAATCGATATTACACAGATATGGATCTATCTTCTCCTTATTGGGCCTTTACTGCTCTATATGATTGCAACAGCTGGCGTATCCTTGAGCAAAGCTGGCTTTAACTCAGCGTGGAGCTTGCTTCTTTTACTTCCAGTGATACAAGTTTTTGTAATTTGGATTTTTGCACTGAAAAAATGGCCACGCGTTGGCATGCCAAAGCCAAAAGAAGAAGACAACAAGAAAGACATTGTGTCATAACGCGGTGCCCCTAACCAATTCAATGATAATTAATCAATTAACCTTGACTGTTACCCTTGGCGTGATTTTTTACGTGGGTTTTTTCTGTTGATGACGTATGTACGGCCACGACGGCGAACAACCTTGCCACCTTCTTTTAGTGTTTTTAATGATGAACGGACTTTCATAACAACAATCCTTTATTGATCTTAACTCTAATGCGTGGGTAACATATCAATGCTTGGTAGGCATTGTCAAACTAAAAACACCCGAAACGTCTGGTTTTATTTGCACATTACATGAAAGCTGTCCTATAGTGTGCGCCGAAAGGGAGAGTCAAGCCTGTGGGACACAAACAAAACAATAATAAACGCTATGTCGTTGCTGCATTGTATCACTTTGCAGATCTAGCTGATTTTGAAGCCATTCAACAGCCACTTCTCAAGTTATGCCGTGATCACGGTATAAAAGGGACACTCATCCTGGCATCAGAAGGGATCAATGGAACCATCTGTGGAACACGAGACGGCATTGACACTGTTCTGCGTTATATTCATGATATTGAAGCTCTGAACAACCTTGAACACAAAGAGTCTTTCTGTGATGAGATGGCTTTTCGTCGTATGCGCGTTAAAATAAAAGACGAGATTGTGACATTGGGTGTTGGAAAAGTGGATGTTCTCAACAACACTGGAGAACACCTTGAGACAGAAGCATGGAATAGGTTGATTTCTGATCCTGAGACATTTGTTATTGATACACGCAATGACTATGAAATTGATATTGGTACATTTAAGAATGCCATAAGCCCTCATACAGATACATTCAGAGAGTTTATTGCTTATTTAGATGACCATTTAGCCAACCAAAAAAATAAAAACATAGCTATGTTCTGTACGGGTGGTATTCGTTGTGAAAAAGCCACAGCCTATATGAAAGAACAAGGCTATGAGAATGTTTATCAGCTTAAGGGCGGTATTTTAAAATATATGGAGACAACACCCCAAGATGAAAGTCTTTGGCAAGGCGAGTGTTTTGTTTTTGATGACCGTGTAGCCGTGAATCATAATCTAGAAGTTGGGTCTTATGACCTTTGTTTTGGCTGCCGCGAACCAATTAGCGCTCAAGATAAAGAATCAGAGCTCTTTGAAGATGGTGTGACTTGCCCAAAATGCTTTGCAGATCGTACAGAAGAGCAGAAAAAAGCATCCAGAGAGCGTCAAAAACAGATCAATTTGGCTAAAAAACGTCAAATTTGTCACATCGGGGATGAAGCTGTCGCATAAAGCGGTTTATCGGTCATAATTCGTTTGACATTTGGACGGCGTGTTATATATTGTGCTGGCTAAAAAAAGAGCCATATTTTTAGGTGGCTGATAAAAATTGTAAGAGAATACAAAGGTACTATTATGTTTGCAGTTGTAAAAACAGGCGGAAAACAATATCGCGTTGAAAAAGGCGATACAATTGTTGTTGAGAAACTAGATGCTAAAGAAGGCACTACAGTTGATCTTGACGTATTGATGGTTGATGAAACACTCGGCAAAGGCAGCGTTAAAGCTAAGATTGTTGAGCAAGGTCGTTCTGATAAAAAAATGATCTTTAAGAAGAAAAAGCGTCAAGGCTATCGTCGTACAAAGACACACAGACAGCCTGAAACAGCATTAGAAATCACAGATATTAAGAAAGCTGGCTAATTGCCGGTCAATAGGGACAAGGGAGTAAACTATGGCTCAGAAAAAAGGTGTAAGTAGTACAAAAAACGGTCGCGATTCGATTGGCCGCCGTCTTGGTGTTAAAAAATTTGGTGGCGAAAAAGTGATTAGCGGCAATATCATTATTCGTCAACGTGGTACAAAATTCCATCCTGGCGCCAATGTTGGCATAGGTAAAGACCACACAATTTTCTCAAAAATTGATGGTCATGTTCAGTTTTCTAAAGGCCGTAAGAACAGAACTTTTGTTTCTGTTATTGCCAATGATGGGACAGCTCAGGCTGCTGAATAAAATAAAAAGCCAATAAAATATTTAGATAAGGGGCCGTATACGCCCCTTTTTTATTAGAGTGAAAAAATGAAATTTCTCGATGAAGCAAAAATCTATCTTAAAAGTGGTGACGGCGGTGCTGGTTGCCTATCGTTTCGTCGTGAAAAATATATTCCCTTTGGTGGCCCAGATGGTGGAGATGGTGGCCGCGGTGGGCATGTGATTTTTCAAGCCACACGTGATCTAAATACACTCATTGATTTTCGTTACAAGCAACACTTCAAAGCCCGTACAGGCGGACATGGTAAAGGTCAAAACAGACACGGTGCCAAAGGGCAAGATGTTACACTTCGTGTGCCTGTTGGAACGGTCATTTTAGATCAAGACAAAGAAACACCGCTTCTTGACCTCACTGAGGATGGAGAAAAAGTCACTTTTCTTTATGGCGGCGATGGTGGTAAGGGTAACACACATTACAAAACAGCCACCAACCAAGCACCACGAAAAACGACACCTGGTTTCCCTGGAGAAGAGCGTACGATTTGGTTGCGCCTCAAACTTTTGGCTGATGTGGGTCTCGTTGGATTACCAAATGCTGGGAAATCAACCTTTCTTGCCGCATCGACAGCAGCTAAACCAAAGATTGCTGATTACCCTTTTACAACACTATCCCCCAATTTAGGTGTTGTGAAACTGGATGGTGAAGGCACAGATTTTGTGATCGCCGATATTCCAGGACTCATTGAAAATGCGCACAAGGGTCAAGGCCTAGGTGATCGCTTTTTAGGCCATATTGAGCGAACAGCGCTCTTGGTTCATGTGATTGATGGCACACGAGAAGATATTATCGATGCCTATAAAACAATCCGCCATGAGCTGGAAGAATATGGTCATGACCTGAAAGATAAGAAAGAATTTATTGTTCTGAATAAAATTGATGCCTTGTCCGAAGAAGAAAAAGCCGATAAAATCAAAGAACTTCAATCCGCGTCTAAGAATGACGTTTTTGCAGTCTCTGCTGTATCTCAAAATGGCGTCAAAGAGCTTCTTTATGCGGTATTGTCTGAAATAAAAACCAAGCGCACAGAAGAACGCAACCATGCAGACATTCATAAAACAAAAGAGCCCTATCATCCCCTTGGATAATGCATACCGTGATATGTCAGATATTTCCTTAGATAATATAAAGCTGATCATTCTTGATAATGATGTCACAACATTCAATACAGAGCATCTGCATGCAGATTCTGTAGAGTATGTTGGCGAAAAATACGGCTATCCTGCGCCCAAGGGCCTATTTTGGGAAACCGTTGGGATTGGTTATGAAGAAACCTATGAGATCATTAAAGAGAAAACAGGTATCGATAGTGATATCCTCTCTCTCGACCTATGGGTGCGTGAAACACAAAAATACTTTGCTGAGCATGCAAACACTGTCACGGCTTGTGAAGACACACTGAAGATTATTGATTTTGCCTTAGAGCGGATGATCCCCATTGGCATCGTGTCCAATAGTCCAACGAAGATTGTTTTTCAATGTATCGAGAGCTTGAGGCATCATCTGGGAACACGCCATCAAGTGATTGACTTTATGGTCACATGTGATGATGTGCCCAATGATGAAAGAAAACCACATCCACGCCCCTATGAAATGGCAACACAAATTGCTAAAGAGCGTTTCCGCGTTCCATTGGATCAAATCCTTGTTCTTGAAGATAGTGTCAATGGTGTTACTTCTTCGTTGGCCGCAAAGCTTTTAACTGTTGCTCGGCCTATGAAATTCCCTGGCGAAACAGATCAAGATTTAGAGAATAAAAAGATTACCCTTAAGGACGCCGGCTCGCATTTAGTTCTTGATGATTTCAGCGATCTATTATCGTAACTAGATTTTACGCTTAATAATTGTAACCACAGCAATTTGCTCGATATCTTGCAAGCGAACTTGATCATTGTAAGGATGCTGAATCCTATCTTCATCCGGATCAAGATAGCCCTTGATTTTTAACCAACCATCTTCTGTCATTCCAACATATTGCTTGATTGTTGCTTTGCCATCTTTGCTGCGAATAAAAATACAGTCTCCCTGACTGGGCTGTGTATTGGGAGAGCAAAAGCAGATAAAGCCCTGACGTATACCTTCGGGTCGCATACTTTGCCCGTGGGCAATCACAGCAAATGACTCCTTATCATCTAATTGTAAAGTTGTATGGCTGTCCCATAATTTAGGATCAAACCACCCCTCTAATCCACATTCTGCCAAACCAAGAATGGGAACAGGTTGAGGCGCATGAAGAGAGTTGGCTGTGAAGTGCTTATTGCCACGACCCGTGGTCAACCAATCGATGGAATAACCAACACCCTCACACAAACCACACGCAGCCTGAACAGATGGATAATTTTCCATTCTTAGATAACGCGCAATCTGATCCACTGAAACATCAGCTGCTTGAGCCGCTAATTTTCTACGGTTATAAGCATTAATGACAGTGGTTAAGCGCTCAAAATAAGATTTATCGAACTTCTCTTTAGCGAACATAAGCTAAAGTGTGTCGTCATAGACGAATTTATTCAAGTTGATATAGATAGAAAATATTCTATAAAAGTAGATTATTTCCTTGCATTTGCTCTATTTTTATCTATAATACAAGAGTATGAGCACTGTAGAATACATAGATTTCGATGATGATAAGACTCCAGCGGTTGATAAAAATATCGACGACACCGCTTCTGAAAGTGGAAAAAACACACAAGAGCAGGACGAAGATGAAGAAGATACCAATTGGAAAGAGCGTGCAAGAGAGGTTTTCAAAGAAGATTTCTCTGATATTAATCCAAAACTTAAATGGCCAAAAGACGATTAAAAACGGAAAGACAACCCAACTATAACGCCAAAATCTATCCCCTCAAGCTTTTTATCCCCTAACAAGCTATCCAATGAGGGGATATTTTTATACTCTTCGGGTGTTTTCATTGGCACGCTCACATCATGCATGTTTGTTTTTGTTTCCAAATCATCAAGCCATGATAAAACTTTATGTGCTGCCCCTGAATACCTGGCATCAACGATCTCCGGCGTTGCGCTGTTTGGCAAATCCATGCCTTCCATCTTTAACCCATAAACCAGCATAAGGATATCATACATAAGATCTTCCTTGCGGCCTTGTGGATCACAATGTAAGACCGGCTTATCTAGAGGCTGTCCTGTAATATCATCCACCATCTGAACACGTGTCATTGATGAAGCAAACATGCCCATATCTTGACCTGTATGTTTAACTCCAGCCAGGACATAAGCGTATTCACGATCTACACTTTGAGGTGAATCGAGATATTCTTCAAAAATTTGATTTATTTCAGGGTGTCGGCGGAGCTCAAAGACTGTCTCTTGAATAATTTTTCGTTCAAACGCATCTTGACTCGCGGGCATAACTCACCTGTAATTTATTTTTGTTATTATGCTTAATGATATTAACACAGAGGGATCGATTCTGTCAATAATTGAAGTTTTTCTGTAATAAAAGTACAAAAGTGTTAATAAATAAGGGGTTATTCGTTAACAATTGGCACACCCATCGGAGATATTGCCTCATCTGGACGCTCAAGATATTCATCCATTGCTTCATCATAAGCTTCGGATTCGGCCTTGAAAAACGTATATGTCAGAGTGATGGATGTCACATCATCAAGCTCAGGATCATCGTTTAAAGCAGGATCAACGAAATACAAGAGCGGCATATTCACGCGCTGATCAGGATTGAGTAATTGTTCTTGAAAACAAAAACATTGCACCTTGTGAAAGTACTGCCCAGCCTTTGATGGCGTCACATTATATATTGCTGTGCCAAAAAGCGGTTTATCAGTTGGATTAAAAGCGATGTAATTTGTGATCCCCTTCTCTCCCAGCTTCAAACTGGCATGGCGAATTTCGGGTTCAAACTCCCATTCCAGCTGAGGACTAATGCGTGCATCAAAAAAGATCTTCATCTCACGGTCCACAATCTCTTCAGGGAATGCTTGAGCGACTTGTGTTGTGCCACCATAACCCGTGATCTGACAAAAGAGGCGATACAAAGGCACAGAAGCAAAAGCCAAACCCAGCATGGCGCCCACCAAAATCAAAACAAGAATGAGTGTGCGTTGATTTTTTTGTTGGACGTCAGGTTCAGACATAAGCACCCATCAACAAAGAAGAGGAGATTTCTACCAACTTAGAATTTTAAAGATGGTCACGGCAAAGACAATAAACACAAAACCAAAGACGGCGCCAATAACAGCCCAGTTCTTAGAGCGCATGCGCTCATGGACAGGTGAACGTGGTTTCTTTTGAGTTTGTGTATTCATTACTATGGAATATAGCGCTCTTTAAAGTGTCTGACAAGTGCACCTAAGTCCGGTTTTTGCCCCAAAGCTGTGAGAAAAAGGCTCTCTCTTTTGAGTATGTTGCCTTTGGCACGGCTATTTCTTCATCCCACTCTATTAGAGAATAGGCCCGTGCAATTTTATTGGCTTCTTGAATGCGTTCTGAAAGTTTTTGGTAAGCACTGACCATAATATTCACCACCCCTGGCTTGGTTAAGTGATTACATAATACTGATCAGAATAAATAATGCAAATACTAAAAAGAGATAGGCAATGGAGTAGGCAAAGAGGCGTTTGGCTATATCTTTTGTTTTCTTGATGTAAAGAGCAACGCCCCCCAATAGGAACATGACATTAAAAAACGCAAAACCTATCGTAAAAATGAGATTTTGGTAACCAGCATACCAAAAGGCACCAGACAGAGCACAAATTAAAACACAATAGACAACAATATCACGGCGCGTGCGTGCTTCACCCTTTGTCACAGGCAACATAGGGATCTTTGCCCGCTTATAATCTTCAGATGTGATTAAAGACAGAGCCCAAAAATGTGGTGGTGTCCACAAGAAGATCAAAAGAAACATCAGCCACGGCAAAATATGAAAGGGATCACCCGTCACGGCCACCCAGCCAATAACCGGAGGGAATGCTCCAGCGGCTCCACCAATCACAATATTCTGATCCGTGGATCTTTTTAACCACACAGTATAAATGACAGCATAGAAAAACGTCGCAAAAAGTAAAACACCAGCAGCCCATAAATTGACAGCAAGTGCCATTAATGTTGTGGCCATAAAGTTTAGCACCACAGCAAAGGCCAATGCATTCTCCGGTTCTATCTTGCCTGAAGGGATGGGGCGAAAACGTGTACGCTTCATCACTGCATCAATGTCGCGGTCATACCACATATTCATAGCACCCGCAGAACCGGCCCCAATGGTTAAACACAAGATAGCAATCACCCACAAAAATGGGTGTAAATCTCCCGGCGCTGCGACCATCCCAGCAATGCCTGAAAAGACAACCAATGTCATTACACGTGGTTTTAAAAGAGCAATATAGTCCCTCACGGATCCAGCGTTTTTATAGTTCTCTATTGTTTCAGGATCGGGATCAAAATTATATGTAAGAACAGGGGCTGCCATAGTACTGCTTTTATACGATCATTTTCTTATTGGATCAATTTCTGATTTTTTACGAAGAAAAGAGATAAGGTTGACTAATCCCATGCCGATCTTAGATAATAAAGGAAGGAAAATAACAAAAATACCAAGCACTATAATTGTCTTAGCATTCTCTATAGCAAATAAAACATCTACAGCGCTAACGAATCCAACAAAAAGAGCAGCAAACATAAATAAAAAATGGAACGTCTTGGTCACAACATTCAGCAAGAATCCTAAGACTCAAAATATAAGATAGATAACCAGTGCAATAACAAACCACTGCATCATCGATATGCTGTTAATGAGTTCCATGATCATTGGTTTTTAGGATAGTAAATCTGACCTTTATAGATGCCTGGTGTTGAGTTCTCTATAACTGTAGCATTTGCATATTTCTTATAATATTCTTGAGGCCCTATCCCTCCAATGATCACATATGCATAACCATCATTTATTAGAGCTCTAAAACAGTGCATCATGAGTACTCGACCTATCCCTTTTCCTCTCATGTTCTCAATAACACCCGTTGGCCCAAAATAACCCTTTGCCGTCACGTTATAACAAGCAAAGCCAACTATATCTTTTTGTTGAGTGGCCACAAAACAATGAACAGGTGGTGTTGTAAAAGCTGCATTTACCTCATCTCTCCATCCTTTGGAAAAGTTTTTCTCAATCCAATTGAGAATCAAGTCACGCTCTGCATTAAGAGGGCGTCTTATTATTACATCCATAGCATTCACTTTTTCTATAGAAGATGTATGATCTGGAAGATCATAAAGCTTAACCAACATATCTGTCATAAATAAAACCTATCGAATTTGAGGCTGGATTTCAAACTGATGGAACGGTGGTGGCGATGACAAATGCCATTCCAATGTGTTTGCACCCTCTCCCCAAGGATTGTCCTCGCACTTACGTCCTGCCAAAACTGTATAAAAAGCAATGAATAAGAACAGTACAACAGAAAGACCAGTGATAACGGCTCCAACAGAAGAGATATAATTCCATCCTGCATAAGCATCCGGGTAATCAGGAATACGACGTGGCATACCTGCCATCCCCAAGAAATGTTGTGGGAAGAAAACTAAATTCACACCGATAAATGTCATATAAAAATGGATTTTACCTAAAAGTTCTGGGTATTGGCGTCCAGACATTTTCCCAATCCAATAATACCATCCGGCAAACAAACCAAAGACAGCCCCCAAAGACAAGACATAATGGAAGTGGGCAACAACATAGTATGTGTCATGTAGCACAGTATTGACACCCGCATTGGCCAAAATAACACCTGTCACTCCACCAACCACAAAAAGGAAGATAAAACCAATAGACCACAACATTGGGGTTTCAAATGTGAGTGAGCCCCCCCACATCGTCGCAATCCAAGAAAAGATTTTAACACCCGTTGGAACCGCAATAATAAGTGTTGCTGCTGTAAAATACACTTGAGCATTGGCACTGATACCGCTTGTGAACATGTGATGCGCCCAAACCACAAAACCAACAAATCCAATTGCCACCATCGCATAGACCATACCGAGGTAGCCAAAGATCGGTTTGCGTGAGAATGTTGATGTGATGTGAGAGATAATCCCAAATGCTGGCAAAATCATAATATACACTTCAGGGTGCCCAAAGAACCAGAAAAGATGCTGATAAAGCAAGGGATCTCCACCACCCTCTGGAATAAAGAACGATGTACCAAAGTTACGATCAGTTAAAAGCATTGTAATCGCGCCACCGAAAACAGGCAAAGCTAAGACAAGCAAGAAGCTGGTTACCAACATCGCCCAGACAAAAAGAGGCATTTTATGCAAGCTCATACCAGGCGCACGCATATTAAAAATCGTCGTGATAAAATTGGCCGCACCAAGAATGGATGCCGCACCCGCCAGATGGAATGAGAAGATCGCTAAATCGACCGAAATATTCGGATGTCCTACACCCGAAGAGAGAGGTGGATAAAATGTCCAACCCGTTCCAGCGCCACCTGTTCCATCCCCCCAATAGAGTTGGGCACCAGATAATATAAGCAGCCCAAAAGCCACAAATGTCAGCCAGAATGAAACATTATTCAATCGTGGAAAAGCCATATCTGGCGCACCAATCATAATGGGCAAGAACCAGTTTCCAAAGCCACCAATCAAGCCTGGCATAACAACGAAGAAGATCATGATTAAACCATGTGCCGTAATAAAAACATTCCACTCATGACCATTCGCGACATATTGCAAACCTGGCTCCATAAGCTCCATACGCATAACCATAGACAACCCGCCACCAATGACAGCCGCAAAAATCGAAAAGATGAGATAAAGAGTCCCAATATCTTTATGGTTTGTAGAATAAAGCCAGCGTTGAATGAATCCAGGTTTATGATCAGCCATAATGTGTCCTTATAATTATTCCTTGATCTAGTATGTCTCTTTGGCTTTTTCAACCCACTTTTCAAATTCTTGCTTTTCTACGGCACGAATTTGTATGGGCATATAGGCATGGTTAATACCACATATTTCAGAACATTGTCCGTAGTAGTCACCAGGTCTATCAATCTTTAACCACGTTTCACTGATAAGGCCTGGTACAGCATCTTTTTTGACGCCGAGGGCTGGAATAGCCCACGAATGTATCACATCAGTCGCCGTAACCAGAACACGAATATTGGTATCAATAGGTAAAACAACTTTAGTATCCGTTTCCAACAAACGTTGTTCACCCGGTTTAAGCTCTTCATCAGGAATCATATAAGAGAGGAAAGAGAAACCACCATGATCTGGATACTCATAACCCCAATACCATTGATACCCTGTTACCTTTATTGTCATCTCTGGATCTGGGTTCGTATTCGCATAATAGATCAGTTTAAATGACGGAACAGCAATCGCCATAACGATCATAAGGGGAATCAATGTCCAGATCACTTCAAGCGTTACATTATGTGTTGTTTTTGATGGCACTGGGTTGTTGGATCGACGAAAGCGCCATATCACAATCACCAGTAATGCCAAAACAAAAATAACAATCGCTGTCATGATAATCATCAAATCAAAATGAAAATCATGAATAATCTTTTTGATGGGAGAGGCCGCTTCTAGCATTCCAAGCTGCCATGGCTCGGGCAAAGACCCTTGAGAGTTACTAGCATTAGCTGCTTGAAAAGGCAGGGCCAATAGAAAGAAAGAAAGTAATGTGCTTAGTAAATAGTGAGATGCATTCGTTAGCATGTATAGCCTTTGTTGTTTTTCAAATATATACGATAAAAAGCATATTATGGCTCATTGTACAAAGAAATTTTTACGAAAGAAACCTTAACTTCCTTCTAACTTTATATTGTTTACTTTTATGTTTAATAACGGCCTATGAAACAAAAAATCAAAGATAAAAGAAATTTAACTGAAGGGCCTGTTGCTCAACAGATACTTTCACTGTCAGCACCAATGATTATTGGCATTGTCTCTATTATTTTATTTTCATTGGCGGATGCTTACTTTGTCAGTCTGCTGGGAGATGAGCCTTTTGCCGCGCTCGGTTATGGTTTTCCTATCCTGAACATATACGATAGTGTTGGTATTGGTCTAGGTGTTGGCATAACCGCTATCACTGCCCAAAAATTTGGCTCTGGTGATGAGAAAAATGCGCGCCTTATTATGATTGTTGCACTCAATGCCTCCTTTATATTTGGCCTTATATTAGCGGTTATAGGGATTGTTGCTATTGAGCCCTTGTTTCGCTTTTTAGGCGCAGACGGCACAGTTCTAGAACTTGTTAGAGATTATATGGAACCCGCCTATATTGCCGCTGGTTCCTTATTCCTGCCATTAGCTGTGAACTTTGGCTTGCGCGGACATGGCGAGTTTATGGTGCCCTCAATACTCATGATCATCAGCGCCATTCTGAATGCCGGCCTTGACCCCCTTCTTATCTTTGGTTGGGGTTTTGTACCAGGATATGGAATCGCTGGTGCCGCTTATGCGTCAATTATTTCACGTGTCATTATCATTATTACGGGGCTTGCCTATCTTAATCATCGCTATGCCATCTTTAAATATTACATTGAGAGCTTCTCTGTTATAAAGCCAGCCATCAAAGCTATACTGATTGTTGGCATCCCCGCTATATTTGCCAATTCGATTGCACCGCTTGCCACAACAGCTGTTACAAAGATCTTATCTGGTTTTGGTGATAGTGTTGTTGCTGCTTATGGTTTGGCCTTACGGGTTGAAATTTTGACCTGGGCACCGATTTTTGGGTTGTCTGCTGGGAGTGCTGCATTCTTCGGGCAAAACTACGGCGCCAATAACCAAAAACGGATTCGTAAAGCCTATTATTTTACGGTTTTGTCCGGTTTGATTTGGGCCTTGGCAGCCGCAGCTATTCTTTTCATTATAAGGGACTGGATCGCATTACAGTTCACAAGCAATCCAGATGTTATTCGGACAATCAATCTATATCTTGCTATTGTGCCCATTGGTTATCTGGGCTTTGCCTTGGTTCCCGTATCAGCAGCTAAACTCAACTCTCCCGGGTACCCCATGCGGGCACTGATTATCTCTATTATTCAATACTTTGTAATACTAACCCCTTTGACCTATATTCTTTCAAAAGCCTTTGATGTGTCAGGGGCTTTCTTTGGCATTATGGCCGGCCATCTGCTTGGTGGTGTAATGAGTTACGCGCTTGTACGACATCTTTTCATCAAAAATCGTTATTTAAACAAATAACAATTTGACTCACTGCCCTCGCAAAAGTATTATGTTAACATTATGGGGGGCGCATGACACATATCCAACACGATCATGAACGAAAAGAACTAATCCAAGCGTTAAAGCTATACAGTCCAAGTTTGCGGCACACAGTAGCGTCGTGCTTCCGTCTTGATTTTTGTTCTGAAGCTGATGTGACGTTTGAGCTTGGGGGAAAGTTTGTCCCAAAAATCGAGCAGCTTATTCGGATGTTACAAGAAAACAAGCGATCCCTTCACAAGATATTTGATGATGAAAACCACAAACGCATTATTGCTGAAATGATCTGTGCTCAGCAATTTAGTCGTGCGCCACGCGCTTTTGACCAAGCCAACAAGCTACTCACACATGGTTTTCATCTTCCCAAGGATAAGAAAGGTTATTTAGACATTAGCGATGTCAATTTCGAGCCTCGTTTCATTCAAGAATTCATTTCAAAAAATCTTCTCAAAATCCTTGATAAGTTGATGAACATAGAGGGTAAAACAGAGGTCTATGTAGAGTTTCCACATAAGCAAAATAGTAAAACAATTGTTGATCGTGAAGATCATGGGCGTACAGAAAGCTACGTCTATCCAGTCTCCATTGACAATGAATACCTCTTTTCTGATATTTATGTTCTTAAGGATACGTACGGCATTATTAAAGATGAGCTAAAAACACTTGATGACCTTCCTGCCAATGAATTGATTACGTTTATGAATAGCAATCATGATGTATGTGAGTTTATCAATACGATCATTGAGGATTTATCTGGTCTAGATTGTGCACCCAAACGACATCTTGTAGCATTAGCACAAATGTTGAAGATAAACATTAAGCATGGCGATATCCTTCCATTTTATAATTTTATTACACCATATCATGAAGATGATATTTTTCTTCATCGCCTTAAACAACTCTCACTTGATGGCGCACAAAATATATGTACGGAGACTTCTTATCTTGGTCTGTCCATTGATGAGAGCTTGACGTATATGATCAAGGCTTCAGAACATTTTGAACCCGCACTTATAGATGCAGCAGAACACGTCCACTGCCGTCAAAAAAGTGACCTTTACCAAGATGATGTAGAAGATAACTTTTTTGACATCTGTCACAAAATTGATCGCCTAG